>CAKKSJ010000514.1:6049-10415 GCA_919902965.1 Burkholderiales bacterium | reverse complement strand
GTCGAGGCGCGCGCGGTAGCGCGTCGACAGCAGGTAGACCGACACGCTGACGCCTAGGTAATAAATGATCGCCGGCGCGTAGCCGCGCGCGACGACATCGAAGTAGCTGCGCCCGAGGAATTCCGCCATCAGGAAGGCCGCGATGCCCATGACCGGC
Organism: Burkholderiales bacterium; assembly: GCA_919902965.1. Taxonomy (GTDB): domain Bacteria; phylum Pseudomonadota; class Gammaproteobacteria; order Burkholderiales; family SG8-39; genus 2-12-FULL-64-23. The sequence goes on along the minus strand of CAKKSJ010000514.1, from coordinate 10,258 downwards.
GGCATCAGCTGTCCCCCGAGCGAGGAGGCCGTTTCGATGGCGGCCGCGGTCACCGGGGGCATGCCGGCGCCGATCATGGCCGGAATGGTCGCCGAGCCCACGGTGATGGCGTTGGCCGCACCGCTGCCGCTCACGGTACCGACGGCCATCGAACCCAACACCGCCGACTGCGGCAGCGCGTGTGGCGAGCGCACGGCGATCTGCGTAGAGCCCTTGAGCAATGACTCGACGCAGCCGAAGGCACGCAGCGCGCTCAGCACGAGGAGAAACGCGCCGATCAGCGTCAGCGCGAGTTGGGGCAGGCTGGAAAAGACGCCCGTCGACATTTCAACGCTCATCGCGCTGGCGATGCGCTCCCAGCTCAGCCCGGGATGGTTGAACATGCCGGGCACGACAGCGCCGTACACCGCGTAGACGATCAGGATGACATTCAGGTAGAACAGCGCCAGATAGCGCTTGCGTGCGTATTCCATGACCAACGCGACCATCAGCGTGCCCATGGCGAGATCGGCCGTATTCCAGCTGCCCGCCCGTACCGTGCCGATCTCAAAGTATTCCGTGTACATGTACACGGCAACAGCAATCGAACTGATAATGTAGACCGTGGCAATGAGGTAGTTGGCGACCATAGGAAGCCGCGGGTAGCACCCTTTGTTGCGCAGTTCCTCCAGCGTGAACAGGATGAAGGAAATCGGCACCAGCGTAAGCGCGAGCAGGACCGGCCCGCCCTCGGCGGTCCAGTAATAGACGAATAGATAAACGAAAAAGAAAGCCGCCGTCAGGTAGTAAAACCCCTCGATGACGAGGCGCGACCGGGTGTAAGGCGTGGCGGTGTCAGTCATGATGTCGGAGCGGGGCACGCATTGTCGGCAGGGGACGGGCGCGCGCCCGTCCCCCATGAATTTACGCTAGGCGGTCAAACCTACTTTTTCGCGACCCGGGCGTCCCACTTCGCGTCCCACACGCCTTTCTCACGCATGTATTTCGCGAGGCCCGGATGGATCTGCACGAAGTTCGCCGCAGCTTCGACGCCGCGGCGCTGGAATCCGGGCATGTCCTTGACGATCTGCGAGAAACTCTTGTCGGCCTGGTTCAGCGCGGCAGCGTTCTTCTCGATTACATTCAGCATCCGGTAGACGTCTGCCTCCGGCACCTCCATGCCGACGTGGAAACCGTAATAGAACGGCAGCATGACCAACTTGTCGGCGTGAACGTCCCTATTGAACACCTGGGGCTTTTGCTCGAACACGGCGAAACCGGCCTTCTTGAGCGTGGCGATCTCGTCGGCGCTCGGGTTGACGACGGCCCAGTCGGTCGCGAGCGAGGCCTCGGTGATCCAGGGCGGCACGCCGGCCTCGCCGTTGCTGTAGACGCCGAACCCGTCGATACGACCGCCCTGGAGCAGCGATCCGACAGCGGACAAGTCGACCTGGCGGTATTCGTACTTTACGCCGAGCGCCTCATAGGCGCGCTCGAGTTGGGCGCGCGTGTCCCACGGCGGATTCCCGGTGAACAGCGCCTTGCCGGCCAGATCATGCCAATTCTTTATTTTGCCCTTGTCGCGCACATGTACCGCGGTGCCCATCTCGACGGTGTAGACCCAGAAGGACTGCACCGGCTGGCGCTGCATGCTCGCCTTGAAGCCCTTGAAGCGTTTTATGTCGTTGGCGAGTTCGTAGAAGGCTATGTCGGCGCCGTAGTAGCCTTCGAACTTGCCCGTGGCGTAACCCTTGACGGTCACGATCGCGCCGGGCGTCGGCTGCACCGTGACCCGGTACTCCGGCATCTCGCGGTTCAACACGTCGGCCAGGGAGACGAGCGCCTTGTGTCCGGCCGATCCTACCGCCGAGGTGCCCCAGGGCAACTCCTTCACCTGAGCCCATGCCCAAGTACTGCAAGCGGCCATCAGGCCGGCGGCGAGTAATGCAAGCGCACGTTTAAGCATCGCTGAATCTCCTCACAGGTAATGAAGGATTTGACCGATTCTCCTCGAACTTGGAGTATAGCCTATCAAGAATGGCCGGGGAAATTAGTGCATCGCCTGGGGTGGGAATTCGTCTTTGGCGGCAATAGCTTGAATCCAACCTGGGGGCTGCAACGACGAACTGCGCTGGATCTGCCCATGCCCGGCCATTGACGCACTCGCGCAATGCCCGGGCTGAACTCAGCTGCAGGGATTTCAGCTGCGGTTTACGTAACGCATCACCAGATGAACGCCGGCAGGCAATAGTCGGGCCTGGCGACGGCACGGTGCTCGAACTCGCGCCAGGTCGCGGGATCGAGCCGCTCGCCGCCTGCCGCGCCGAGTTCCTGCGCATGGATGCCTCCGGCGATGAAGGCGCTGGCCAGGCCCGCGCGCGCGGCGCCGAGGATGTCGTGCTCGATCGAATCGCCGATCGCGATCACCCGCCCCGGGGCACAGGATCCCAGCGCAGCGAGGCAGGCGGCGTAAATCGCCGGCCAGGGCTTGCCGTGATGGAACACCTCGCCGCCCAGTTCCGCGTAGCGGCGCGCAAGCGCGCCCGTCGCCTCGACCAGCCCGCCATGATGGAAGCGCGTGATGTCGGGATTCGCGCAAATCATCGGCAGCCCGCGCGAGCGGGCCGCGTGCAGTTCGGCATCGTAATCAACCAGGGGGCGGTAGGGCGTATCGATGCCGATCGCCGCGAGGAAGTCGGCCTCCCCGACGCTCGTCACAAAGGACAGCCCGATTCCTTCCAGGATCGAGCGTTCGCCCTCACGCGTGAAGGCGTAGCAGCGCTTGCCCAGCTTAGCGTGGAAGGGCGTGGACCGCGCGAGGATCGCGGCGCGCGCGTCCTCTCCGGCCGACACCAGGCAGTCGAACAGCCGGGCGGGAAACCCCATCTGCTCCATCAGCCTGACGTTGGCCGCCCCGCTCTGCGCAGAATTGGACAGCACCACCACGTGCTTGCCGGCGTCCTGCATGCGCTCCAGGCAATCGATCGCACCCGGGTACGGTTGCAATCCTTCGTGCAGCACACCCCACTGGTCGACGATGTAGCCGTCGAACCTGGACACCAGCGCAGACACGCCGGCAAGTACTGCGGCATGCTGCCTTGCCTGCGGGGCGCGATCAGGAGATGCGTTCACGGATCCAGGCCGAGACTGCCTCGCTCGCGATCACCACGGCCAGGATGACCAGCAGAGCGATCAGCACCTGCTGCCAGGCAAACTGATTGATCGAAGCGTACAGGTAAATGCCTATGCCGCCCGCGCCGACGAAGCCGAGCACGCTAGACTCGCGCACATTGATGTCCCAGCGATAAACCGTGGTGCCGATGAGGATAGGCATCACCTGCGGCAGGATGCCGACGACGTAGGTCTGGAACGTGCCGGCGCCCGTGGCCTCGATCGCCTCGATCGGGCCGCGCTCGGCCTCTTCGATCGCCTCGGCCACGAGCTTGGCGAGGAAGCCCACGGAGCGCGCCGCCACCGCCGCGATGCCCGCCAGCGGGCCGGGGCCGAAAATCGCCACGAACAGCAGACCCCAAATCACCGTGTTGACCGAACGCGAGGCAACCAGCAGGGCGCGGCCGATCGCCCAGGTGAAACTGTTGGCCGTGGTGTTGCGCGCAGCGAGGAAGGCGAGCGGAATGGAAAACACCACGGCGATTGCGGTGCCGAGTGTGGCGATATGGATGGTTTCGAGGAGCGGCGCCACGATGCTCGGCAGGTAGGACCAGCGCGGCGGCCACATGCGCTGGGCCAGATCGATCGCCTGCTCGTGCGCGTCCTTGAAGAATATCCACTCGATGTCCAGCGCCGACACCGACCAGGCGCAGGCCAACGCCACCGCCGCCACCCACAACCAGTTCGTCGCCGTCTCGAGCGGCGCATGCCTGCGCCATACCTCGGGATAGCGCTTTTGCACTTCTGTATTCACCGCAGCTTTGCCCGCACGCGGTCGCTGAACCATTCGCCCAGCGCCACCAGCGCGATAATGCCGAGCAGAATCGCCGCCGCGAAATCATAGTCGTAGCGCGAGAACGAGGCCGACAAAGTCTGACCGATGCCGCCCGCTCCGACGATGCCGACGATGGTCGAGTGGCGTACATTGGCATCCAGGCGGTAGATTGCCGTGCCCACGCTGCGCGGCAGCACTTGCGGCACGACCGAATAAGTGACCACCTGCCAGAATCCCGCGCCGGTGGCACGCACCGCCTCTATCGGACCCGCGCGCACGTTTTC
>CAKKSJ010000514.1:0-5949 GCA_919902965.1 Burkholderiales bacterium | reverse complement strand
GAGAAATCCGGGGGGATCATGCGCGCGAACAGATCCACGGCGCGGGCGAATCCGGCCAGGGCGCGGCGCGCGTCGATAGGCAGGGTGGAAACCGACCAGATCAAATAGGCCAGCGCCGCGAGCATTACCGCGTGCTGGCGCGCACGCGTACCGAAAAAAGACGGCGGGCGCCAGACGCTCGGATACCCGGCAGTGCTCACGCGGCTGTCTCTTCTTCGCTCTCGCGGCGTATGGTCTGACTCCAGTTCTCCGCGCCGTAAATCTCGGTGAGCACCACCGGCGTGAGGTCTGCGGTGGGCCCGTCGAACGCGACCTTGCCCGCCTTGAGGCCGATGATGCGGTCGGCGAAACCCTGCGCCAGCGCGACGTCGTGAATATTCACCAGGGCAGGCGTGGCGCGCTCTTCGGCGAGCGCGCGGATCAGGCGCATGATCTGGCGCGCCGTCTTGGGGTCCAGGCTGGCGGTGGGCTCGTCCACCAGCAGCAGGTCCGGATTCTGCATGAGCGCGCGACCGATGCCCACGCGCTGGCGCTGGCCGCCGGAGAGCGCGTCGGCGCGCGAATCGTGCAAGCCCGCGAGTCCGACGCGATCGAGCATGGCGTAGGCATTGGCGATGTCCGCGGGAGGATAGCGGCGCGTGAGCGAGGCGAGGAAGCTCACCGAACCAAGCCTGCCGGAGAGGATGTTTTCCATCACGGTAAGCCGGTCGACGAGGTTGAATTCCTGGAAGATCATGCCGATGCGGCGGCGCGCCTGACGCAGCTCCTTTGCGCCCAGTCGGACGATGTCCGTTTCGCCGAGAAAGACGCTTCCGGACGTGGGTTCCACCAGCCGGTTGATGCAGCGTATGAGCGTGCTTTTGCCTGCGCCGGAGGAGCCGATCACCGCGATGACTTCAGGGCGCCGAACGGCGAAACTCACGCCGTCCAGCGCGCGGGTTCCGCCCGGGTATACCTTGCTAAGCGACTCGATCGCCAGCAGCGGCCGCGCGCCGCTCGTAGCTGGCGCTTCCTCCGGCGCGGGCGCCATCGGCTACTAGTCCTTTTTGCCGAGTTTCGACAGACTCTCCTGCGTGTAGGAGATGCCGCTCGTCTTCTGGATCGTGAGCACGTCGCGCCAGTGTTTCCTGTAGTCGATGGCGGTGAAACGCTCGGTCTCCTTGAATTCGGCGGCGAGTTTCGATTTCTTGAAATCGAAGCCGAGGAAGGCCTCGCGAATTTTCGCTTTCAACGCCGGGCTCAGGTTGTGCGCAACGCCAAAGGCGGTGCGCGGGAACGGCGCGGTCTCGTACACCACGCGCAGGGCGTCGGGCTTGAACATGCCGCGCGCCTGCATGCGTTCGACCACGGTGGAGGCCACCGGCGCCGCGTCGTAGTCCTTGTTCACCACGCCCATGATCGAATTGTCGTGTTTGCCCGAGTACAGGACTTCGTAGTCTTTGCCGGGAACCACGCCCAGCGCCGCGAAGAGGGCGCGCGGGGCAATGTCGCCGGAGTTCGACGAGGGCGTGACATGCGCCACGCGCTTGCCCTTGAGATCGGCCACCGATTTGATACTGCTGTCCTTGGGAACGATCAGCTGCAGCGTGTAGCCTATGCTGCCGTCTTTGCGCGCCATGCTGGCCACGGGCTGGAAGCCGGCCAGATTCACTGCGTAAGGCGTCGGCCCGGTCGCGACTCCCGCTATGTGCAGGCGCCCGGAGCGCATCGCCTCCACTTGCGCGGCGTAGGACTCGGCCGGGTACCAGCGCACGCGCTTGCCGGTGATTTTCGACAGATGCTGCATGAAGTCGTCGAACACGTTTTCGTAGACCGAGGGGTCCTCGACCGGGGTATAGGAGAACACCAAGCTTGCCGGGTCCTGCCAGGCCTTGGGATCCTTCGGCTGGTCGGCGAGCAAGTCGCCGTCTTCATCGCAGTAACGCGCGTCGAGCAGGCCTTGGTTGGCGCAAGCCGCTTGCGCGTAGGCGTTCCCGGCCCAGGGGCCGGCCAAAAGCATCATCGCGGCGGCCAGCAAGGCCCTAGCCATGGTTCTCATCGTCAGCTACTCCTCATGGTTTTTGGTGACGCCGCAGAGCGTCGCGGCGCGATTTAATGCTACCACTACGAGTTCCTTATTGCCTTTCTTTTTCCGCGCAATCCGCTCCGAACGCACAGTCAATGTTCGGCGCGTCCGGGAAACCCGGGACAAGCACGCTCAACCGAATTGGAGACACAGCGCGTGCCGGCGCAAGCTGCGCGCGCGCCATCCGGCGGAGGTTCATGCGCGCCCCGGCGTCCCGGCGCCTGCGCTCCGCTCGGCGTAGAGTTCGCTCATTACCTCGCGCAGCCAGCGGTTGGCCGGATCCTGGTGGAAGCGCTGGTGCCAGTGCAGGCGCACTTCGAAACTCGGCATGGCGAGCGGCAGCGGCAGCACCTTGAAGTTGCCGGTCTGCGCAAATATCGCGGCAACGCGCGAGGGCACGGTGACGATCAGATCGGTGCGCGCGAGGATCATCGGCACCACCAGAAAATGCGGCACGCGCGCCGCGATGCGCGCACTCAAACCTTCCCTAATGAACGTCTCCTCGATTACCTGGTGGCCGGTGCCGGCATAGGACACGAGCACATGGGAGGCCGCGCGGAACTGCTTCGCGCTGATTTTCGCGCCTATCGCCGGATGATCGGCGCGCAGCATGCAAACATAGTGCTCGCGGAACAGCGGCTGCTGGCGCATGCCGGTGGTGAGGCCGGGAAGGAAGCCGATCGCCAGATCGAGTTCGCCCGCCTCCAGCGCGGCGTGCACTTCCTTGATCGGGATGCGCACCACTTCGATTCTGACGCCCGGCGCATCGCGCTTGATGCGCGCCAGCAACCCGGGCAGGAACACCATTTCACCGATGTCCGACATGTGGAAACGAAAGGTGTTGGTCGAACTCCTCGGCTCGAAGCCCGCGTGCTGTTGCAGCGCGCCCTGAATCAGGCGCAGCGCCTCGCGCACCGGTTGCGCCAGCTGCTGCGCGAAGGGCGTGGGGCGCATGCCGCCCGGCGTGCGCACGAACAGCGGATCGTCGAACAGCTGGCGCAGGCGCGCAAGCGCATTGCTCATCGCCGGCTGCGACAGGCCGATGCGTTCGCCGGCCACGGTCACGCTGCCTTCGGTCGCGATCGCGTCGAAGGCGCGCAGCAGGTTGAGATCGAGATCTGTTACATTCACAATCGGTATGTATATCATATTCTTCATCAATTTGACAAATGCTGGGTGGACGCCTAACCTCGCTCAAAAGGAGGCTTGCCCCGGCTTGTGCGGAGGCAAGCGCAACGAGGAGAAACCATGTACGAAATCCGCATACACGGTCGTGGCGGCCAGGGCGCAGTGATGGCGGGGGGCATCCTCGCCACCGCCCTGGTGCTCGAAGGCAAGTACGTCGTCGCCGTGCCCTCTTTCGGTTTCGAGCGCCGCGGCGCGCCGGTGGCGAGCTACCTGCGCTTCGACGCGCGCGAAATCCGCCAGATGACCAACATCTATCACCCGGATTGCGTGCTGTGCATCGATCCGACCGTGGCGCGCGCGGTAAACGTATTCGAGGGCGTCAGGGACGGCGCAGTGCTGGTGCAGACCAGTGCCAAACCCCTGGGCGACATGCAACTGCCGCCGCAGATCGCGACGGTCGGCTTGTGCGATGCCGTTTCGATCGCGTTGGACATTTTCAAGCGCTCGATCACCAACACCATCATGCTCGGCGCGTTTGCGCGCACCACCGGCCTGGTGTCGCTGGAATCGCTGCAGGCGGCGATCCGGAAGTCGGATTTTCGCGATGCGGGACTCAAGCAGAACATGGCGGCACTGGCGCGGGGCTACGAATCGACTCAGGTGCATCAACTGGTCACGCAGGCGGCGGCATGAGCATCCGGAATCAAGCATACAAAATGTTCGACGCGACAACCATACCCGACGACCTGTGTCCGATCGCGACCAGGCCCACGCCCATGCTGCCGGGGGACTGGCGCAGCATGCGGCCGGTGGTCGACCGCGCCAAATGCGTCAAATGCGCGGTGTGCTGGCTCTACTGCCCGGTGCAGTGCGTGGTGGAGAAGAAGGCCTGGTTCGACTTCAACCTCACGACCTGCAAGGGCTGCGGCATCTGCGCCACCGAATGTCCGCAGCGCGCAATCGCCATGATCGAGGAGGCCGCCTGATGAGTGCCGTACTCAAGCCCAAATCCAAACTCATCGTCTGCGACGGCAACGAAGCGGCCGCCTGGGCGGTATCGCTCGCCGACGTCGACATGGTCGCGGTGTACCCGATCACGCCGCAATCCTCGCTGGTCGAATACCTGGCCAAGTTCATCGCCGACGGGCGGCTCAACTCGGAAATCGTCGATGTCGAAGGCGAGCATTCGGTGCTGTCGGTGCTGCAAGGAGCCTGTCTCGCCGGCGCGCGCACCTACACCGCGAGTTGCGGGCCCGGCCTCGCTTTCATGTTCGAGCCCTATTTGCGCACGCCCGGACTGCGCCTGCCGCTGGTGATGACCATCGTTACGCGCGATACGCTCACGCCGCAGAGCGTCTGGGGCGGGCACCAGGACGCGATGTCGGTGCGCGAAGTCGGCTGGGTGCAAATGTACTGCGAGTCGGTGCAGGAAGTGCTCGACACCACCATCATGGCCTACAAGATCGCCGAGCACCACGATGTGATGCTGCCGGTGAACATCTGCCACGACGGCAATTACCTGTCCTTCGGCGCGGCGCGCTGCGAGTTGCCCGATCAGGATGAGGTGCATGAATTCCTCGGCGAGAAGAACGTCAACTGGCATGTGGCGCTCGACCCGCAGCGGCCGATGGCGGTCGATCCGCTCACCGGCGGGGCAGGCGGGCCCGGCCCTGCCACTTTCGTGCGCTACCGCAAGGGCCAGTGCGGCGGCATGCAGAATTCGCTCAAGGTGATTGCCGAAGTGCACGCGGACTGGGGGCGGCGTTTCGGCCGCTATCACGCGCCGCTGATCGAGTCCTATTGCATGGACGGCGCCGACTACGCGATGCTCACCATCGGCAGCATGACCGGCGCGGCCAAGGATGCGGTGGACGCAGCGCGCGCGCGCGGCGAAAAAGTCGGCCTGCTAAAAGTGAAGACCTACCGGCCGTTCCCGGCCGAGGCACTCGCGACGGCGCTCGCGCAAGTCCAGGCCTTCGGCGTGGTCGACCGCTCGGTGTCCTTCGGCTGGAACTGCGGACCCTTGTACCAGGATGCCATCACCGCGATGCAGTACGCACCGAGGCGCATAGCGGCGATGAGTTTCATCGGCGGGCTCGCCGGTGCCGACCTCACCGTGTCGCACTTCGAGCGCGTCATCGGCCGCGTCAAGGAACTCGCGCGCGATGGTCGGCCTGCCGATACCGTGTGGCTGAACGAGAAGGACTAGAACAATGACGCATACCCACTATCTGATCGTCGGCGCCAGCCACGCGGCGCTGTCGGCACTGCACGCAATCCGGCTGCACGACGCGGAGCAGGAAGTCACGCTGCTCACCCGTGATGACAGCCTGCCCTATTCCCCCACGGTCCTGCCCTATGTGGTCTCGGGCCGCTCCGACCCGGGCCGCGTGTTCCTGCGCGACGAGACTTATTTCGCCGAACAAAAGGTCAACTATCTTCGCGGCGCCCTGGTGCGGAAAGTGAATGCTGGCGAGAGCGCGGTCGAACTCGCCGATGGCAGCAAAATCGGCTTCGACAAGCTGTTGCTCGCGACCGGGGCGGCGCCCATGCTGCCGCCCATTCCCGGCCTTGCCGGGATCAAGTTCCATGTGCTGCGCACCTTAGCCGACGCGGTTTCATTGCGCGCAGCGCTGCCGCGCATCAAGCGCGCGCTGGTGCTGGGCGGCGGCCTGATCGGCATGCACGCGGCGGAGAATCTCGCCAAGGGCGGCGTGCAAGTAAGCGTGGTGGAACTGCAGCCGCATGTGCTCGCC
>CAKKSJ010000513.1 GCA_919902965.1 Burkholderiales bacterium | reverse complement strand
TCCAACCTGGTGCGCATCATCCAGCAGACCCAGCCGGACGAAATCTACAATCTCGCCGCGCAAAGCCATGTCGCCGTCTCCTTCGAGGAGCCCGAATATACCGCCAATTCCGATGCGCTGGGTGCGCTGCGCCTGCTCGAGGCCATCCGCATCCTCGGCATGGAAAAGAAGACGCGCTTTTACCAGGCCTCCACCTCCGAGCTCTACGGGCTGGTGCAGGAAACGCCGCAGAAGGAAACCACAGCCTTCTATCCGCGCAGCCCCTACGGCGTGGCCAAGCTCTACGCCTACTGGATCACGGTCAACTACCGCGAGGCCTATGGCATCTACGCCTGCAACGGCATACTGTTCAATCACGAATCGCCGCTGCGCGGCGAGACTTTCGTCACGCGCAAAATCACGCGTGCGCTGGCGCGCATCAAGCTCGGACTGCAGGATTGTCTCTATCTGGGTAATTTCAATGCCAGGCGCGACTGGGGGCATGCGCGCGATTTCGTCGAGGCCATGTGGCTGATGCTGCAGCAGGCCAAGCCGGAAGACTTTGTCATCGCGACGGGAGAGCAGCACAGCGTGCGCGAATTCGTCACTGCCGCCGCGGCCGAACTCGGCATGCCGCTGAGCTGGAAAGGCAAAGGCAAGAACGAAAAAGCCTGCGATCAGGCGGGCCGCTGCATCGTCGCCGTCGATCCGCGCTATTTCCGCCCGACCGAAGTGGATTCCCTGCTGGGCGATGCGTCCAAGGCCAAGGCCAAACTCGGCTGGGCGCCGAAAGTGAAATTCGCCGAGCTGGTTGTCGAGATGGTGCGTGAGGACCTGCGCACGGCCGAGCGCGACGCGCTGGTGAAAAGCCACGGGCACAAGACCTTCGATCGTCACGAGTAATGGAAAAAGCCGTGAAGATTTACGTCGCCGGCCACCGCGGCCTGGCCGGCTCCGCGCTGGTCAGACAGCTGAGGCAAAAAGGCTACGATAATCTGATATTGCGCAGCCATGCGGAGCTGGAACTCACCGATCAGTCCGCGGTACGCGAATTCTTCGTGCGTGAGCGACCGGACTACGTGTTTCTTGCCGCGGCCAAGGTCGGAGGCATACTCGCCAACAGCAGTTACCCGGCCGAGTTCATACACAGCAATCTTGCGGTGCAGACCAATGTGCTGCACGAATCCTGGCGCGCGGGCGTAAAGCGTCTGCTGTTCCTGGGGTCTTCCTGCATTTATCCGCGCGATTGTGCGCAGCCGATCAAAGAAGACTATCTGCTCACCGGCCCACTGGAATCGACAAACCGGCCGTATGCTATCGCCAAGATTGCCGGCATCGAAATGTGCTGGTCCTACAACCGGCAGTACGGGACCAGCTTCCTCGCGGCAATGCCGACCAATCTTTACGGGCCGGGCGACAGCTACGATCTCGACAACTCCCATGTATTGCCGGCGTTGATCCGCAAAATGCACGAGGCGCTGCGAGCCGGAGCCGAAGAAGTGGTCATCTGGGGCACGGGTGCGCCATTGCGGGAATTTCTCTACAGCGAGGACATGGCAGAGGCTTGCATCTATCTGTTGCAGCTCGCGCCGCCGAAATTTGCGCAATTAGTCACCGACAGCCGTCCGCCGCTGGTGAACATAGGCTATGGCGAGGACTTGAGCATCGCGGAACTGGCGCGCACGGTGGCGCGCGTGGTCGGCTACCGCGGCCGCCTGCGCTTCGATACGTCCAAACCCGATGGCACGCCGCGCAAGTTGCTCGACTCGGCGCGGATCAATGCGCTGGGATGGCAGCCGCGCACGCGCATGGAGGCGGGCATCGCCCTGGCCTACCAGGACTTTCTCAGCCGTAGCTCCGGCTGAAGCGAATACCTGTCAGGCGCCAGGCACGCTTTCCTGCAACTCGGCGCGCTGCTGCCGCTCCGACAACTGCTGATGCCTCGCGATGTAAATGCCGCTCGCCATGATCACCGCAATGCCGATCAAGGACCAGTGATCGGGAAAGTCGCCGAACACCAGGTAGCCCATCAGGATCACCCAGATGAGTTGCGTGTAGGTAAACGGCGCCAGCGTCGACACGGCTGCCTGGTCGTAGGCGCGGATTAGAATTAGGTGCGAGAGGCCGCCGATAAAACCGATGGCCGGCAGCATCAATGCATGCAGGAGGGTCGTCGGCGTCGTCCACTGGAAGGGCAGCACCGCGGCCAGCATGACCGTCCCGACCAGGCCCGAATAGAACAGGGAAGTGTAGGGGCTGTCCACGCCGGCGAGCTTGCGCGTTAGCATCTGGTAGCTGGCGAAGCTGGCCGCGGTGGCAAGCGGCAGGATAGCGACCCAGGCGAAGATGCCGCTGCCCGGCCGGATGATAATCAGCACGCCGATGAATCCAGCCACCACCGCCACCCAGCGCGCCGGCTCGACTTTCTCGTTCAGCAGGTAGACGCCCAATAGCGTCACCAGCATGGGTGCGACGAAGGAGATCGACGATGCCTCCGCCATGGGCATGAACTTGAGCGCGCTGAAGAACAGCATGCTCGAGGCGGCGAGCAGCATGCCGCGCACGATCTGCAGCCCGAGGCGCCGGGTGCGCACCAGGCCAAGCTTCATGCGCGGACCCAGAATCATGAGCACAAAGAGCAAATGGAAGGCGTAGCGCGCCCATACGATTCCGGGCACGGGATAGTAGCGCGACAGGTATTTCGCCATCGAGTCCATGACGGTGAACATGGCTACAGCCGTCATGATCATCAGGATGCCGCGCAGGCTATGCGGCCGCGCGCGCGTCGCCCCGCTCATGGTCGCGGGGGGTGGGGAGTTATTTTCACAGCGGGCGAATTATAGCTGACGCGCCTGTCCCTTTGGGGTTTTAGGCCTTGCGCGATAATGCCGCGCGCCCGGCAAAACGCGCATCGTCGCCCAGCATTTCCTCGATGCGCAGCGCTTCGTTCCACTTGGCCATGCGTTCGCCGCGTGCGAACGAGCCCACCTTGAGCTGGCCCGCATCCCAGCCGGTGGCAAGATGCACGATGCTGAGGTCCTCGGTCTCGCCCGAACGCGCCGAAACGATGCAGCCCCAGCCCGCGGCCTTGGCCAGATCCAGTGCGGCGCGCGTTTCGGTCACGGTGCCGCACTGGTTGGGTTTGAGCAGCACGGCGTTGCAGGCCCGGTCGGCAATCGCGTCCTTGACGCGCGCCGCGCTGGTGGTCAGATAATCGTCGCCGATAATCTGCACCCGGTCCCCGGCCGCGGCGGTGAAGCGCATCATGCCTGCGCGGTCGTCCTCGGCGAGCGGGTCTTCGACCGAGACGATGGGATAGCGTGCCAGCCAGCCCAGCACAAGTTCGCATAGGCCGTCGCTGTCCAAATCTTTTCCGTCCAGGCGGTAGCGGCCGCGGGCGCCGAATTCAGAGGCTGCGATATCGAGTGATATCGCCACCTCGTCGCCGGGCACGAAGCCGGCGCGCGCAATCGCGCGCACCAGGGTTTCGATCGCCTCTGCGTTGCTGTCGAATTCCGGCCACCAGCCGCCTTCGTCGGCGACCCCGCGCAACTTGCCGGCATCGCGCATGAGTTCGCCTGCTGCGTGATACACGCGGGCAGTCATCTCCAGGGCCTCGTCGAAGCTCTTCGCCGCGAGCGCCATCACCATCAGATCCTGGATGTCGATACGCCGGCCGGCGTGCGCGCCGCCGCCGAATATCTGGATTTCCGGCAGCGGCAGGCGCACTGGTTTTCCCTCTGAAAGATAGCGAAACAGGGGCACATCCTGCGCGCTCGCCGCCGCGTGCAGCGCAGCCAGCGATACCGCGACCGTGGCGTTCGCGCCCAGGCGCGCCTTGTTGGGCGTGCCGTCGAGCGCGATCAGCGCGCGGTCGATTGCTTCCTGCTTTAGCGCGTCCATGCCGCTTAGCGCTGTTGCGATCACGCCATTGACATTGGCGACTGCGGCCCTGACGCCCAGGCCGTCGGCGTCGCGCAAATCGATGGCTTCGCGCGCACCGCGCGAGGCGCCGGCGGGCGCGATCGCGCGGCCGCGCGCGCCGCAGGCCAGTTCGATCTCGGCTTCGACGGTGGCGCGGCCGCGCGAGTCCCACACCCTGCGGCCTTTGATGCTGCTGATGCTCGTGTCCGCCATTCAAGCTCCGTTGAGTTCGCAATTCCAGGCATCGCGCAGGCTTGCGAGCCGATCGGCCGGCCGCAGCAGGAAGGCGCGCGCCACGCGGCGCACCTGTTCCTTGCCGCGTTCATCGTTGAGATATTCCGCCGGGGATTTGCCGTCCACGCGCCCGAGGAACAGGCCGGGCAACAGCTGCACCACGCGCGCCTCGATCGCGGCAGGCGCCTCCCAGCTGACGCGCGCAAGGTAGGTCGCAGCGAGCGCGTCGTAACAGGCGAGATAGCGCTCGCGCCACTGCGGCCGCCACAGGCACTTCAACAGCATGTGGTTGAGGCAGAAGGCGAGATCGAAGGCCGGATCGCCGTACCAGGCACATTCCGCGTCCAGCAGTATTGGACCCTGCGCCGCCACCAGTATGTTTTTCGGGCTGAGATCGCCATGCACCAGCGCGAGCTTGGTGCCTGCGGTGGTTGCTGCGATTTCGTGCAGCCGCGCGGCACAGTCCGGATGGCGCGCCGCCGTGGCGAGCAAATAGGGCTCCAGCCGGATCGGCTGAAAAATGTGATCGTTGGCGAAGCGCTGCGCGATCTCGGGCCGACACGCCGTGCCGGCGTGGATGGCGGCGATGACGCGCGCCACCGCGGCGGCGGTTTCGGTCTGGATGTCGCCGTCGCGCAGCGCGTTTTTCCATACCGGGTGCGCCGCGGGCTCCAGGTATTCCATCGCGAAAGCGCCGGCCTGTGCGTCTTCGCCGAGGATGCGCGGCACCGACCCCGGCACCAGTGCGTCGGCGACGCGCAGCCATTCGACTTCTGCATGGTTGCGTTCCACCGGCGCGCGCCAGTCGGCTGCGACCTTGAGCTTGGCCAGCGCGCGCTTGAAGCAAAAGGAAAGTCGGGGGGAACGATCGGGCAGGTCGATGCGCAGGATGTCCGAAGACACGCCGCCGGCGAGCGTCTCCGCGCTGTACGCTTCGCCCGGGCGCAGCAAGCCCATGTGCTCGAGCGCGGTTCTCAAGCCCTGCTGTGTATCCGGCATGATCGATTGTTGTGGATCGTGCATGAACTCAACAGCGACGCGGCCGCGCGCGCCGCCTATTCCGGCCGCATATGCGGAAACAGGATCACGTCGCGGATGCTGGCGCTGTTGGTGAACAGCATGACCAGGCGGTCTATGCCTATGCCTTCCCCTGCGGTGGGCGGCAGGCCGTATTCCAGCGCGCGGATGTAATCGGCGTCGTAATACATGGCCTCTTCGTCGCCGGCTTCCTTCTGTTTTGCCTGCTCGGCGAAGCGCGCCGCCTGATCCTCGGGGTCGTTCAGCTCGGAAAAGCCATTGGCCATCTCGCGCCCGGTGATGTAAAGCTCGAAGCGGTCGGTGACATCCGGATTGCTGTCATTGCGGCGCGCCAGCGGCGAGACTTCGGCCGGATAGTCGACGATGAAAGTCGGCTGTATCAGCTTGGTCTCGGTGGTTTCGTCGAACAGCAGGAGCTGCAGCGAGCCCAGTCCGTGCGCACGCGTTACATCTACACCCAGTTTTTTCAGCGCATGGCTGAGGTATTCGCGGTCGGCCAGCTCGGCCGCGCTGATCTGCGGGTGGTATTTGCAGATAGCCTGCACCACGCTCAGCCGCTCGAAGGGCTTGCCCAAGTCTATCGTATGCTCGCCGTAGCTCAGGGTGGTGGTGCCCAGCACCTCCGTGGCCACGCAGCGCAGCAGCTCCTCGGTGTAGTCCATGAGGTAGCGGTAATCGCGATACGCCTCGTAGAATTCGATCATGGTGAATTCGGGGTTGTGCCGCGTTGAAATGCCTTCGTTCCTGAAGTTGCGGTTGATCTCGAACACCTTCTCGTAGCCGCCCACCACCAGGCGTTTCAGATACAGCTCGGGCGCGATACGCAGAAACAACTGCATGTCGAGTGCGTTATGGTGGGTGGCAAACGGTTTGGCCGCAGCCCCACCCGGGATCGGATGCATCATCGGCGTCTCGACTTCCAGGTAGCCTTTCGCCACCATGAACGCGCGTATCGCCTGGATCATCCGGCTGCGCACGGCAAATGCCTTGCGCGTCTCGGGATTGGTGATCAGGTCGACGTAGCGCTGGCGGTAACGCTGTTCCTGGTCGGTGAGTCCGTGGAATTTTTCCGGCAGCGGCCGCAGCGACTTGGTCAGCAGGCGCAGTTTCGTCACGCGCACCGACAGCTCGCCGGTCTTGGTCTTGAACAAAGGTCCTTCCGCGGCGAGGATGTCGCCCAGATCCCAGTGCTTGAACGCCTCGTGCACCTCGGCGCCGGTCTGGTCGTTGCTGATGTAGAGCTGCATGCGTCCGCTCATGTCCTGGATGCTGGCGAAGCTGGCCTTGCCCATCACGCGCTTGAACAGCATGCGCCCTGCGATGCACGCGTCCACCGGCTTGGCTTCCAGCTCCTCGTTGGATTTGTCGCCGTGCGCAGCATGCAGGTCGGCGGCCAGGTCCTTGCGCACGAAATCGTTGGGAAACGCGTTGCCCAGCTTGCGCAGTTCCGCGAGTTTGGCGCGGCGCTCTGCAATAATCTGGTTTTCGTCCAAGGGGACCGGATTGGTTTGTTGCTCAGCCATATACAACTTCCTTTTGATTTCTTTATTGAGCCGTTGGGCTAAACGCCTTTTTTCAAACTCGCCTCGATGAACTGATCCAGGTCGCCGTCCAGCACCGCCTGGGTGTTGCCGGTTTCCACGCCGGTGCGCAAATCCTTGATGCGCGACTGGTCGAGCACGTAGGAACGGATCTGATGGCCCCAGCCGATGTCGGTTTTCGAATCCTCCAGTCTTTGCTGCTCGTCCTGGCGTTTGCGTATTTCCTGTTCGTACAGGCGTGACTTCAGCATGGCCATGGCTTCGGCGCGGTTGCGGTGTTGCGAGCGGTCGTTCTGGCACTGCACCACGATATTCGTGGGCAAGTGGGTGATGCGCACCGCCGAGTCGGTCTTGTTGATGTGCTGGCCGCCGGCGCCGGAAGCGCGATAGGTGTCGATGCGCAGGTCCGCGGGGTTGATCTCGACCTCGATGGTGTCATCCACCTCGGGGTAGGCGAACACACTGGCAAATGAAGTGTGGCGCCGGTTGCCCGAATCGAAGGGCGACTTGCGCACCAGCCGGTGTACGCCGGTCTCGGTGCGCAGGCGCCCGTAGGCGTATTCGCCGGTAACCTTCAGCGTCGCGCTTTTGATTCCTGCGACCTCGCCATCGGACTCCTCCAGCACTTCGATATTGAAACCGCTCTTTTCGCAATACTTGAGATACATGCGCTCTAGCATCGCCGCCCAGTCCTGCGCTTCGGTGCCGCCCGAACCCGACTGGATGTCGAGGAAACAGTTGTTCGGATCGAGCGCGCCTGAAAACATGCGCCGGAATTCCATGCCCGCGACCAGCTTCTCTGCCGCTGCAAGGTCTTCGGCCACGCTGGTCAGCGTGGCATCGTCGGATTCCGCGCGCGCCATTTCGAACAGCTCGCCTGCGTCGCGCAGCTGGCTGTCGAGCAGCAGCAGGGTGCCGACGATGCCATCCAGGGTCTTTTTCTCGCGGCCGAGTTCCTGGGCGCGTTTGGCGTCGCTCCAGACGTCCGGTTCTTCGAGCTGCCTGCCGACTTCGATCAGGCGTGCTTGTTTGGTGTCGAAGTCAAAGATACCTCCGCATTTCCCTGGCGCGTACGCCAAGGTCGGCGAGGCTGCTGGCGAGGGCGTTGATTTTTTCGGCTTCCATAATTGGCTTTTTTGTCAGAATTGCGCAATTATACTCCGGCACTTGCGCTTCCCCCCTGGCACCGCCGGGGATTTTCCGGGCTTGAATGAATGACTGAACCGATGCCATCGCGCCGCAGGATTCTGAAACTGATTGCCGGCGTGCCCGCCGTGGTCCTGATTCCGCCGGCGTCCGCGGCCGGCGCAGCGCTCAGACGCCCGATACCGAAAACGGGCGAATTATTGCATGCAGTCGGACTGGGTACCTGGCAGACTTTCGACGTGGGCAGCGACGCGGCCGGCAGCGCTGCCGCGCGCGAAGTGCTGGCGCGCTTCGTCGCGGCAGGCGGGCAGGTGGTGGACAGTTCGCCCATGTATGCGAGTTCGGAATCAGTGGTCGGGGATCTCGCTGCCGACCTGGGCGTGGAAAAGGCCCTGTTCCTGGCAACCAAGGTCTGGACCAGCGGGCGCGAAGCAGGCATAGGCCAGATGGAAGAATCCATGCGCCGTATGCGTACCAGGCGCATCGATCTGATGCAGGTGCATAACTTAAAGGACGTTCACACCCAGCTCAAGACGCTGCGCGCGTGGAAGCAGGAGGGCCGCATCCGCTACCTCGGCATCACCCACTACCACGAGTCTGCCTATGCCGAACTGGAACGCCTGATCAAAGCGGAGCAGCTGGATTTCGTGCAGTTCAACTACAATGTGGTGAGCACCGCGGCCGAGGCGCGCCTGCTGCCCGTTTGCGCCGAGTATCAGACCGCGGTCATCGTCAACCGCCCGTTCGAGGAGGGCGGTCTGTTCCGGCTGGTGAAAGGCAGGGAGCTGCCCAGGTGGGCGGAGGAGTTCGATTGCAACAGCTGGGCACGTTTTTTTCTGAAGTTCATTCTTTCGCACCCGGCGGTGACCTGCGCCATCCCGGCCACGCGCAATCCCGATTACCTGGTGGACAACATGGGCGCGGCGCTCGGACGCCTGCCCGACGCGGCCCTGCGCCGGCGCATGGTCCAGCACATGCGCAATCTGTAGTTCGATGTCAGGTCAGACCTATTATGTTTTGCGTCGCAGATGCCATCGCATGCCAAGAGCGGCGATTGCGCGCTCTGCGCGCCAACCAATGGGATGGACCCCTCCTCACCTAAACGGCA
>CAKKSJ010000512.1 GCA_919902965.1 Burkholderiales bacterium | reverse complement strand
CGGTGTTAAGGGGGCG
The DNA here is from genome assembly GCA_919902965.1 of Burkholderiales bacterium. Taxonomy (GTDB): domain Bacteria; phylum Pseudomonadota; class Gammaproteobacteria; order Burkholderiales; family SG8-39; genus 2-12-FULL-64-23. Next base: position 13,459 of record CAKKSJ010000512.1, on the reverse strand, counting down.
CAGGGCGACACAATCGATGCAACCGATGCGCTGCATGGCCTCAAGCTCTTTCTCTGCCTGTTCCACCGCGCAGCGTTTCTGGCACAGAGTTGGGATGGCGAGGGGCGTTCCTTTCATCAGTTTGCACTGGCCGAAGCGAGACAGTACGAGGAGCGGGTTTCCGAGAACCTTGGAGCGCGCGTATTCGGGACCGTTTTCCCCGAGCTTGCGGATGCGTTGTGGAAGGGAGATGCAAATGCGCCGAAGGAGCTGACCCGCGCGTACATGGACGAGGTGCGCGAAGCGACCCTCATCCTGCTGTACCGGCTGTTGTTCGTGCTCTACGCCGAGGACCGCGAACTGCTGCCGGTGCGCGACAAGCGCTACGCCGGTTACAGCCTGCGTCGCTTGCGCGAAGAGGTGCGCGACAAGCGCGACAGAGATTTCACCTTCTCCGCCTCGGCTGCGCGCCTGTGGGACGAACTAAGCGCGTTGTTTCAAGCCATAGCCAACGGCGACACTTCACTCGGTCTGCCGGCCTACAACGGCGGATTGTTCGAAGATGCGCGCACGCCCCTGCTCGCCCGGGTGCGCATACCCGATGCCCAGCTTGCCCCGGCAATAGATGAACTTTCGCGGCGCGCCGACGTATCGCGTGCCTGGATCAATTATCGCGACCTTTCGGTGCAGCACCTCGGTGGCATCTACGAGCGCTTGCTTGAATACCGGCTTGAGGAAACGGGCGGCAGGCTGGCGGCGCGGCCGACCAGTTTTGCGCGCAAGGGCTCGGGCAGCTATTACACCCACGATGATCTGGTGAAGCTCTTGATCGCCGAGTCGGTCGGCCCGCTCGCCGCCGAACGGACCGCGGCCTTCGACGAGCAGATCGCGGCCTGGAAAAGCCGCAAGGAGCTGAAGCCCATAGACTGGGAGCGGCTGGATGCACTCGACCCGGCCTCGCGCGTCCTGGAACTCAAGGTGTGTGATCCGGCGATGGGCAGCGGCCATTTCCTGGTTGCCCTAGTGGACGATCTGGCCGATCGCGTGCTCGAATCCATGTCGCACGCGAGCGAGATTATCGTAGCGCAACGCTGGGCGAATGACGTTTCTCCTGCCTGGGAGTCGCCGGTCGCCAAGCGTATCGCCGATATCCGCAAGCGCATCCTTGCGGCGGCGAAGGCGCAAGGTTGGGCAGTCAGTCCAGCCCAACTCGACGACCGCCATGTGGTGCGTCGTATGATCCTGAAGCGCGTGATTCACGGCGTGGACAAGAATCCGATGGCGGTCGAGCTCGCCAAGGTCGCTCTGTGGCTGCATACCTTCACCGTGGGCGCGCCGCTTTCCTTTCTCGACCACCACCTGCGCTGTGGCGACGCCCTCTTCGGCGGGCGCGTGCATCAGATGAAAGATGAACTGGGCAAGCTCGCGGGCGGCCTGTTGCAGCAGGACGACCTGCGGCGGGTCGAGACCGCGCGGCTCACCATGCAGGCGATCGGCGAGCTCACCGACATCGATATCGCCGAGGCGCACCAGTCCAAGGCGCTGATGGACCAGATCGAGGACGGCTTGCGCCCGCAGCAGCGCACGCTCGACTTTCTTCAGGCGAAGCGTTGGGCGGGCAAAGGCGAAGCGAAGGAATACGCCGAAACCTGGGTCGATCTGCTCAACCACGAGTACGGCGACAACCTGCTCGAATCCATCGAACTACTGTCCAAGCGTGGCATCAAACTGCACAGCGAACGGCAGAAGCGCGCGCACCGTATCGTGCAGGCGGCGCGAACGCGCGCGGAGGACGTGCGTTTCCTGCATTGGGAGCTTGCGTTCCCGACCGTATGGCCGGGCGCGGGGTTGGGCGCACGTACGGGCGGGTTTGACGCGGTAATCGGCAACCCGCCGTGGGACCGGATGAAGCTGCAGGAGGTCGAGTGGTTCTCCGAGCGCCGTCCCGAGATCGCACTGGCGGTACGCGCCGCTGACCGCAAACGCTTGATCGCCGGGCTGGAGAAAGCGGGTGACCCGTTGTGGCAGGAATACTGCGATGCGCGCGAATACGCCGAGACGGCGACGCGCGTGGCGCGGGACTGCGGCGACTTTCCGTTGCTCTCCGGTGGCGATGTCAATCTTTACAGCCTGTTCGTCGAGCGCGCATCGCACCTTATCCATGCGCGCGGCGTGGTGGGCCTGCTCACGCCCTCGGGCATCGCCGCCGACAAGGGCGCGTCTGAGTTCTTCAGCGGAATTTCTGGCACCGGACGGCTGGCGCGGTTATATGACTTTGAGAACAAGAAGGTCTTTTTCCCCGACATTCACGCGAGCTTCAAGTTCTGTGCGTTGGTGTTCGGTGGCGCGGAGCGCACCTTCGAGCGGGCGCGCTGCGCCTTCTACCTGCACGCCGTGGCTGAATTGGCAGAAGCGGACCGGGTGCTTGATCTCGGGCCGCAGGATTTTCTCTCGGTGAATCCAAACACCGGCGCGGCGCCGGTGTTTCGTACGCGGCGCGACGCCGAGATCGCCACCGCAATCTATAAGCGACAGCCGGTGCTGGTGGATCGAAGTTCCGAGACAAAAACCATACCGCCGAAAAAAGTCTGGCCGGTGCGTTACTTGCGCATGTTCGATATGACCAACGATTCCGGTCTGTTCAAGCGGCGCGACGAGCTGGAAAAAGAGGGTTGGTATCCGGTCGAGGGTAATCATTGGAAGAAAGGCGAGGCCGAGGTGGTGCCGCTGTATGTTGGCAGAATGGTTCACAACTATGACCATCGCTCCGCAAGCGTCGAGGTTAATGCCGAAAATCTACATAACCCTGCTTCTAGCGACGGACTCGGCGCTGCAATCAAGGCCGATCCCTCGGCCTACCCGGTGCCGCAGTTCTGGGTTGCGGCGAGCAGTGTGCCTGAGGCCGAGCGTCGGTCGTGGGCGATTGGCTTTCGCGATATCGCGAGAGGGACGGATGCGCGGAGCATGATTGCTTCTGCCGTGCCTTCGGTTGCTGCCGGTAATACGCTGCCGCTGATATACCCGGACGAAGCCGGCTCGCGGCAATACGATTCGTGGGCGCCGTTACTTCTGGCGAATTTCAATTCATTGATGTTCGACTATATTGTGCGCCAGAAAGCTCAATCTACGCATTTGAACTGGTATATCGTCGAGCAGCTTCCGATGATCCGACCGGAGCAGTTCGAGGGGAAAATCGGCAAGCATCACATTGGCGATTTCGTGCGCGGCGAGGTGCTGCGGCTGTCCTACACGGCCTGGGATTTACAGCCATTCGCACGCGATCTCGGCTATGACGGAGCGCCGTTTGTTTGGGACGAAGAGGATCGTCGCCATCGCATTGCCCGGCTCGATGCGCTCTTCTTTCACCTCTATGGCATCAACCGCGACAATGCAGCGTACATCCTCGGCACGTTTCCCATCGTGCGCGAGCAGGATGAGAAGGCGTTTGGGTGCTATCGCACCAGCGACCTCGTCCTTGCTTATCTGAATGCGGTCCAGTCAGGCGATCTCGAAACTCGCGTGTCGATTTGATTGGCACTCGTTATGTCAGAACGGCGATCAACCCTTGCTCCCCAAACGCAGCGGCCGGTTCGCCTCCGCCCACCAGCCCGATTCGGCGTAGTCTCTGCCCCACTCTGGCCTATTCCAGAAACGGGTGTAACCTTAAAAAAGGGCCCGACGCGGACGCCGGGCCCAGTTTGGTCAGGCGTACTGAATCAGCTTCCAGGAAACCGCCTGGCCGTTGTACGGCGGCATGCGGTTGCCCTTGGCGATTGGTCCGGTGGTGCTCGGAGTGCTGACAGCTTGCCAGACTCCACTTTCCGGGCAGATTTCTCCCGTTCTTGCGGTGGTACCAAGCGGTACCCTTGTTGCAGTTGCCATGTTTGCTGCTCCTAGGAGTTGATGAAATGAGGTACCACGACATCTGGCCTCAATAGACATAGGCGCGATGGGAGATTAATTTGGACGCCAAAATAAAAGTAATTGGCGTCCAGATATCTGAAAATATGCGCCTATAGACGGGAAGGGAAGAGTATTGAAGCTCCCCGCGACCAACAATCACGATCGGCGAGAGGTAGAAGACGCCCTGAATGCCTTCACAGAGGAGGATTGGGAGCGCTTTCGACGGGTCGCGAGGTACCAGGTCTACCGTCTTGCCCACATGGATCCGATGGATCTTTTAATGGATACGGTGGAGCGCTTCCTCGATGGACGGCGGAATTGGCCGAGGGGCGAGTTATTTAAAGCTGTCTTTTACAATGCGATCCGAAGCATCGCAGATGAGTACCGTACGGACGATGCGTCAAAGCCGTACGTTACTATGGCGGACCTGCCATCTGCCCTGGACGGGGAACCTGCCAATCTGGACAACTTCGGTACACAGGAGCTGTCCCCAGAGAAAGCCTTGGAGGCGCAACAAGAGATTGATCGTGTGTTCGCAGAATTCAAGGACGACGAGGACGTGCAAGCCGTAATTGTAGGTCGCATGTTGGGATCCAGCGCAGAGGAAGTACAGGCCGAGTTTGCGATTACGCCGGATGAATACCATGCTGCCAGAAAGCGTCTTGAGCGCTGGCTTGATCGGCAAATCGATTGATGGAATGCCTATGTCTAAGAGCAAATCTGATAACGACGCTTTGAAAGCCATTCGCGACTTGGCCAGCGAAGAGATCATGTCATTGTCTGATTCGGAGATTCGTGCGCGCGCGAAAGACGAGCTTGTCGATATCGATAAAAATGCGTCAACAATCCGCGACTACCTAAGAGACTTAATTTCGACCTCTCGTCGAGCGCGATTGCGTCAAGCGCGTGAGAATCTCAATGCGGTGAACGAAAAATCGGCATCGTACGAGTCCATTGCCTCGATGTCTGCTGCGGACATTAAAGCTCGCTTGGCTGAAATAGTTGCGAGCGGCCTAATGGCCAAAGATTCGCGGCTCACGCTTGCCTTCAGAAGCGGCGAAGAGATGAGCGAAAATGACATGCGTTCGCTACTTGCAGACTACGAAGACCTAATGGCAAGGAAACGCAGTGAGTCTGATGGGGCATTGTGAATCCAACATTCGCAGAATTGCTACTCCAGGAATACGGCGTCGCGCAGCCAGAGGATATTGATCTTGAGGCGATAGCATATGACCAAGGTGCAACGGTTAAGTATCGTCGCCTGGAGTCTTGTGAGGCAAGGATTGTTGGACATGGAACCGCCGCGGTAATCTCAATCAACAATACCAGCCATCCAGACCGACAGCGCTTCTCCCTAGCGCATGAGCTGGGCCATTGGGTCCAGGACAAGGGAGCTATTTCTCTGGGTTGTGCTCGCGGAGATATCGGTCCTCACCGTTCGGGGCTGTTGAACGCCGAGGCGTCTGCCAATTTCTTTGCAAGCCAGATCCTGATGCCCGACTATTTGTTTCGCCCTTTGGCTGTTAAGCAACCATTAACATTTGCAACTGCTGAGATTCTAGGAAAGCGTTTTAATACCAGCCTAACCGCTACTGCTCTCAAGCTGGTCAAGCTCGGGCACTTTCCTGGAATGGTTGTTTGCTATAAGGACGGCATACTGAAGTGGGCGATTCCAGGTCCTGATGTCCCTAGAATTCTTCAGCCCGTCCGGGCGCTCGACGATGATTCTCAAGCTCATGCGTTACGGAAAGCTGGCGTGCAATTGGACTCTTCGCCGGTACTGCAAAGCGCGGATACTTGGATTGATTGCGAAGGATCGGAAGACCACACGCTGGTCGAGACCTCGATCCTTGTAGCGGAGGCCGTTACGGTTAGTCTTTTGTGGTGGAAGGACGAATCCCAGATCGAGGCGGTTTCTCCGCAATAGGCCTCCAGAGTCACATTGCGATCCGTTGTCAAACCTCTTGGAGTTGTGTATGAATTGCTTACTACCGAAGTGAAATCCAATCCCAGAGACCTTGTCACGGGTTACCTGTCGGAAATAATGCGAACGCGACCCCCTTCGGTACTTAGTGAAGGCCACCTACATCAACCACATCGAACGGGTGCAAATTTTCGGCCAAACTGAAGCCGCGGCTGACAGCCTAGCCCAAGCGGTGGGCAAACATGCTCGTGCCACGAACTTGCCCCTTGAAACAGCGAAGGAGCAGGTGTTGGCGAATGGCCGCAAGTCCGACGAAAAGGGCAAAAGCATCGGCGAGTAGCCCCACCAGCTGTTCCCAGCCTCACAGCAAAAAGCCTCAAGGTTCGCCGAGGGGCTTTTTTATTGCGCTTCCGCCGCCTTATCCAAGAAGCACGTAAGTCTCAAAAACGCAAGAATTGACGCTTTCTCCATCCCCGCGTTCCTCCTAGAGGATAGTCTCTCGCGAGCGAGGCCGATTTCTGCTTCCGTCATCTGATAAGCAGTAGCCATCACGAATTTCGGTTGGGTGGGGCTAGTGTCGGCGCGCGACAAATTGAGTATTTCGCAATTTCTGCTATCGAAGCCAAAGCCCAGCACGTAGATGGCTTTTGCCCACTCGAGCGTTTCATGGATGGCCGAGAGCATCGCGTCATCCCGGCGCTCATATACGAGTTTTAATGACTGCCCGGCGTACTTGAGCCCCTCGGCATCTGTAATTGGTTCGTAAGGCCTTCCGTTCCCATCGGGCATATCGGGCGGCCGATACTCCCCGAGTAGACCGTGGACATGGATAATTTGGATTTGGCGGAGTGTCGACAGCGCATCGCTTGGCGAGGCATTGTAGGTATTGACTATAGCTTTGTAGAGATAGTGCTCAAGGGACCGGTCATAGTTGAACGTAATGACTCGCAAACGATTCTGTGCGACATCCTCCAAGCTGTTTCCGCAAATCCGGTTCCACAAGTAGTCGTACCAGCCTTCGTCAGTTTTCGGACTAAACAGGCGTGCACTATGCTCAAATTGGCCCACCACCATGGCGATGGCGTGCCTGCCGACGTCCAGGAGGTCTTGCCGTCGCTCAAGAAACTCGTCAATCGACGCAATACCGGATTCCCTAAAAGCCCGTGAAAATGCAACAGCTCTAGGCTCTGTAGCCAGTTGCGACAACAATATGCGCTCTGGGAGAGCCACGAACTCTAGAGCGCATAGTATCTCGCGCAATTTCGCTCCCGAGGGGAAGCCGTACGGCATGCTCGCGCCGGCGCCAAGAACTAATGCAATATTTTTCCGAATGGTGCGGCTTGCCGGCATGCTGACTTCGCCTTTCAAGCGGTCTTTTTGGTTCGAGCCTTCGGGCTAGCGTTTTCCGCTAGAAACGGGCTATCGCAGGCAGCAAGCAATCTATGGGCATAGGCAAATGCGGCTTCTTTGACCCACGATTCACGAACAAGGCCAATCCAAAACGCCAACAATGCCACCGCAATACCGATGGCCAAAACCTTTGGAGCCGAAACTTGCGACAGGTTTAAGCCAACCGTCCACCCGACACTTATAATATTCAGGGCAAGGGTACCCATCGTTACCCAAAGGGCGGCGCCCCGAATACCGAACGTGTTGCGGCGAAAGCCGTAGCCGATGTTTTCCGTCAGAACGAGAGGAAACTTCTTCGCTTCGCGCGTGCGCTCACGAAGCCACGCAATCGCTGAGGCATAAACCTCGTCTGCGGCTTCCGGTGAACGTGCCTCATCCTCGGCCGTTGGCAGGTGAATTCCAGGGACGCGGGCACCGAGAAGCGCATGAATTCGCAATTTGGTCGTTACGTCCAAGGTGGAGTCCAGGTGCCTGAGTAACATGGTTGTCGGGGTGCCGCCCCAGCTCTTGAATAGTGTCGGCTCCACGCGCTTTCCGGCGTCCCGGGCCAATGTCGCAATTATTGCAATGCCCAAGTAGGCGGCGATGCTTCCCGACGCGAGTTGCGCGCCGGCGAATACCGCGGGAAACCAGGCACCCGCCGTCACAATGACTGGGAGGCTCATTAGGAGCGCCGGGGCGATTCTGGCCTGACGCTCGTATGGGTCGAACAATCGCGCAATCCAGCCCCAGTCCATGGCTATCCGTGCTCCGTTTCCACCGTGTAGCTTTCGGAGCCTACGCGAAAAAGAATGTTTCCATCGCTTCGGGTAGTCAATACTCGCCTGCGCGTCGTGCTCCCCTGGATGGCGATACCGTCGCCACTCACGTAATAGCTGTACGTAGCTACCGTGTCCTGAGTGTCGTACTGATGGCTGTCATCCGAGATAACCACAGCTTGCGGTGTGAAATAATCGAAAATGTCAGTGCAGAGTCCGCTTTCACGTCCGTGGTGCGAGGCCACGAGAATATTGGTACCGCGAAGTTCCGCGACAAATGCGGGGTTCTCCAGTAACTTCTGCCAACCAGCCACTTCGAGGTCACCAGGAAACAATATTTTGAATCCGGCATAGCGCAGGAATACGGCCAAGCTGAGGTTATTTGTATCAATGAAATCCGGAAACTGGTTGTAGAACACCGCATAAGTAATGCCCTTCAGTCCGGCGTAGGTCGGAAAACCTGCGGGGAGCGCGGGGCGTCCATGGAGCGCCAGAAACTGCTCCATGTCGGACGTCAAGGGACCGCCGGCCTCCTTGATGATTCGTAGGATTGCAGCATCAGGCGTCGGGTTCCTGTATAAAACGTTGACATTTATTCCGCTTGAAACTATGCCGTCCAAGTCGCTTACGTGGTCCTGGTCCGCATTTGTGACAAACAAGTAGTCTATTTGCGTTCGCCGCAGATGATTCCGAATGTAAGTGCTTGGAGTCCAACCCGTTGAGGTGTTGTCGCCACAGTCGATGACCGCCAGCGGCCCAAGTGTCGCCAGTGCACCGAGGCCGGCAGGCGGCTGGACCATCGCACACGCGCCGTGCTCTACGTTGAATATCTTTAGCTGCATGCGTCGCTCCGCCAACTATTCACCCAAAAACAAAGGGCAGGTCCCTCGTCTGGGAGACCTGCCCAAAGAGCGCAGCGTGTCGTAGGTTTCACCTTTTAGCTAGCGCCGGCGGCCTCAACTTGCAACTTATGCTGTTAGAACTTGCAGCTTATGGTGTAACTCACACGGGGGCCCGGGTGGAATCACCATTTCTGCTACCCGCACACTCCCACATATCCGCAGGCGCTGCAAAAGTCACAGCCGTCTTTTTTGATCACGGCGTAGTTGCCGCACTCGGGGCAGCGCGCGCCTTTCATATGCGGCGCGGCGCCGCGCTCCGGCGTCTCGAGGATGCCCATGGTCTGCACCGGCATGCCCTCCTCGGTCAGGAGGCCCAGCATGGCGTAGCGGTGAATGATCAGGCGCGCGAGATAGGATACGGTCGAAGGCCAGTTCTGCTGTTTGCGGCTGCCCGGCGTGAACGCCAGGAAATCGCCCAGCGGCTCGGGGTAGTTGAGCAGCTTGCGCAGCTTCATGCCGATCCAGGCCGGGTCGACAACGCGCATGTCCAGCGACAGGATTTTGCACAGCCCGTCGAGCGCGCGCGGATATTCACCCGACAGCCACATCGAATAGGGCCGGGTCACGCCGTCGGGCAGAGTGATTTCCTTCAAACCGAGCACGAAGTCGTCGCGCGTGCCGGGGTTGAGTACGTCCACTGTCCAGGACATGGTGCCGTCCGCGCCGGTCTTGGGCTCTTTCAGGCTGAACATCGCGTCGAGCACTTGCCCGTGCTTCACTTCGGGCAGCGCGCCCAGGCGTTCGCAGCGCCAGCGCACCAGTTGCGCCACGGCGGAAGTCACGCTGGGCATGGGCTTCAATTCGCCATGCGGCGGAAACGGCATGTCGAATGCGTCGTCGCCCAGGGTCTTCGCCAGGGTGTCGAGCTTCAGCCGCAGCCAAGCCGGATCGTCGGCGCGCATGTCCATCGATAGCGTCTTCGCCACCGCGCCCAGGCCGCGCGGCTGCTCGCTGCCGTTGACCCAGACTTCGAAGGGATGCGGCGTACCGTTTTCCACATGACCCACGAACAGAGCGAAGTGCCCGTGTGGATGTTCGATCATGTAAGTCCAGGACGGATTGCCTTCGGCGAGCTTGGGCCTGCCCGGCCAGCGCAGGCTGGCGAGCACGGGTTCGGGCACGGCCTTGATCTCGATGCGGCGGTTGACGTCGCTGGAGACGAAGTCCTGCGGCAGCTTGGCCAGGGGACTGTCCACCGACAGCACCGAGCCGAGTACGCTGTTGGGGCGGTAGGTCGCCAGGCCCTTGAGCCCGGATTTCCATGCGGCCATGTACAGGCCCTGGAAATCCTCGTACGGATAGTTCTCCGGGACATTGACCGTTTTCGAAATGCTGGTGTCGACATAAGGCGCGACTGCCGCTACCATCGCTTCGTGGGCGGCTGCCGAGATCGCGAGTGCAGTGACGAAATAATCAGGCAGGGCGTCGGCGCCGCTGGCTGAAGCCGGCAGGTCGCCGGTCGCGACCATGTGGTGATACAGGCGCCAGGCGTAATCTTCGACTGCAAACTCCTGCAGCGTGCCGTCGGCCATGCGTTTCTTGCGCGTGTAGGTCCAGGAGAAGGGCGGCTCTATGCCGTTAGAGGCGTTGTCGGCGAAGGCGAGGCTGATGGTGCCGGTGGGCGCGATGGACAGCAGATGGCTGTTGCGCAGGCCCTGCTTCCTGATCAGCGCCTTGACTTCGGCCGGCAGGCGCGTGGCAAAGCTGGTGCCCGACAAATACATGTCGGCATTGAACAGCGGGAAGGCGCCGCGCTCGCGCGCGAGATTGCTCGAGGCGCGATAGGCGTAATCGCGCATGACCTCGGATATCCTGGACGCGGTCGCGCGCGCGGTTTCGGTGTCGTAGCGCTGGCATAGCATGATCAGCGCATCGCCCAGGCCGGTGTAACCCAAGCCGACGCGGCGTTTGTTCATCGCCTCTTCCTGCTGCTGCGGCAGCGGCCAGGCGGTCGCGTCGAGCACGTTATCGAGCATGCGTACCGAAGTTTCGACGGTCGCGCCGAAGCGCTCGTAGTCGAAGGCGGCCTGTTCGGTAAACGGGGCGGCGACGAAATTGGTCAGGTTGATCGAACCCAGGCAGCAGCAGCCGTAGGGAGGCAGAGGCTGTTCGGCGCAGGGATTGGTCGCCTCGATGGTCTCGCAGTAATTGAGGTTGTTGTCGCGGTTCATGCGGTCCAGGAACAGAATGCCCGGCTCGGCGTGATCGTAGGTCGAGCGCATGATCTGATCCCACAACTCGCGCGCGCGCAGCTTGCGGTACACCCACAATCCGTCCTCGCGCTGATAGCCGCCGTCGTCCAGGAATTCCTGGTGCGGGCGCGCCTTGTGCGCGAGTTCCGCGTCCTGGTCGCTCTCCACCGCCTGCATGAAGGCGTCGGTAACACCCACGGAAATATTGAAATTGGACAGGTCGCCGCGATCCTTGGCGTGGATGAACTCCTCCACGTCGGGATGATCACAGCGCAGCACGCCCATTTGCGCGCCGCGGCGCGAGCCCGCCGATTCCACCGTCTCGCAGGAGCGGTCGAACACGCGCATATAGGATACCGGTCCGCTCGCGCGCGAGTGCGTGCCTTTGACTTCCGATCCCTTGGGGCGGATCGAAGAAAAATCGTAACCGACGCCGCCGCCGCGGCGCATGGTTTCCGCCGCCTGCTGCAAGGCGGTGTAAATGCCAGGCTTGTTGTCGACGATCTCGGAAATCGAATCGCCCACCGGCTGCACGAAACAGTTGATCAAGGTTGCCTGCATCTGAATGCCGGCGGCCGACATGATGCGGCCGGCGGGAATGAAGCCGGCCTCCATCGCCTGCATAAAACGCTTTTCCCAATGCGCACGCTTGTCTTCAGGTTCAACTGCAGCGAGCGCATGCGCGATGCGCGCGCGTACATCGGTAATGCTGGTCTCGGTGCCCTTCGCGTATTTCTCCAGCAGTACTTCGCGGCTGATTATTTGATCCGGGAGGGAGTGAGCAACGAGGCTGGCCGCCTTGTTTTCTTTTTTTGTAATGTCCATGTTATCAATACCTTATAATGTAATCTTGTGGTAATGTGTGATCAGCATACTACAAATTGGGGTCAATTGCAGCCCTGCACAAAATATTTTTTTCTGGTATTAGGGGGTCGGTAAACCGACCCCGCGGGGGCTGCCGGCTGCGCGCCAGTACCGGCTTGGACTGGCTGCCGCACTGCTTGCTTTATCACCCTGTTTTTAAAAGAAAACAACGCCATGCTGGACGCTGGGGCGCTTGCCCCTGGAACGCAGCCGCGAGCTCAATGGCGCTGAACCGGTGTTGGATTTTCTGCATGATCTGGCTGCCGCTGCAGGCGATGCGATGTCAGAGACTTGGCGGCAGATCGCGCAGCAGATTTTGCGCATCCGACATCCATCTTGAATTGCGATGCGCGCCAAGTGTGCATCGACTCGCGTTCGTGCACCGGGTCTGGGCGAAAATCCTCGGCGATCGGATTTCACTGGCGCCCGGTAACAGGGCCGAAAGCCGCGCCGGTATTGACTGTCGAGGCAAGCGGCGGTTATTGGCACGCTCATTGCGTTGTACGCAGCCCGGGCAATGCCGACAGATTGCCGGACTCGAAATTTTCTTAGGGGAGATGTAAATGAAAAAAGCGTTCGCAGTTCTGGTCGCATCGCTGTTCCTGGCAGGCAGCGCATATGCGCAGTCCAGTGGCGCCGGCGGTTCAGGCGGGGCTGGTGGTGCAGCCGGAGCAGCGGCCGGAGGAATTACGGCCGGCATAGTTGCCGCTGCAGTTGCCGTCGCGGCCGTGGCGGTGGCGGCCTCGTCCAGTTCCGACAATCCGGCGGCAAGCGCGGCCACCAGCACGACTACGACTACGCAATAGGCGCCTTACAGGCCGCGGTGCTGGAACAAGGATCCGCGCCGCGGCGGGTACTCGGGCAGGGTCATGGTGCTCGCGCGCTGCCCTTGCCGTATCGAACAGCAGCCCAAAATGCGTGGGGTCGCCGCAGACCTCGCGCTAACGCCACTCCCACGCCAATTCATCTCGCGTCTGGGTGATGCGCGTGGGCGCGGGCGAGAAACTCAGCCAGTTCCTTGTCCGAGAACAGGATATGAAAAGCCAGCCAGACCTCGGGGAAGCCCGCGAGCTCGGTTGTTGATGCGGCGAAGTCGCATTCGACGCCGAGTTTCAGCGCCTGCGCCTGATGAATCAACATCGTATGTTCCGCCCCGTGCTGATCCGCCTTGTGGTAACGATGCTGCGCCATCAACGCGCGTTCCCGATCGAAGTGCGCTTGTGCGTGTCCGATGATCTTGTCGAGCACCTGCAGGCAGGCCGCTTTTCCCTTGCCGCCCTCGACAGCGTCGCGCAGCAGATCGAACAGCCCGGCCAGTTCCCTATGGTCGGCGTCCATCCCGGGGTGTCCGGTTTTCAGGGTATCGTCCCACGCAATCCAGTCCATGGCGCGTTTCTCCAGTGCCTGCCGCCGCCGCACCGGTGCGGCGGCGTCCCGACCGCTATTTTACTGTCTTAGCGTCTGCGAACCCCGGCGGGGGCGGACTGACTGCGCGGGATGAGGATACAATTCGTTTTCGAATCCCGC
>CAKKSJ010000511.1 GCA_919902965.1 Burkholderiales bacterium | reverse complement strand
TATCAGCCGCTGGTGCATGCCCAGGGCGGGCGCTGGATCGCCTACATCGGCCTGCATGGCGGCAGCGCGCGCAAGGCGCCTGGCGGCAAGCAGGAAGCGAACGGCACGGCCATCCTCGATGTGAGCGATCCGCGCAGTCCGAAGTGGCTCGCGCATATTCCCGGGGAGCCCGGCGCCGGCGCGCAGATGGTGCGTGTCTGCGACGGATCCGAATTGCCGCGCGCAGACCAGAACAGCGTGTACTTGCTGCGCACCTTGGGTAATTCGGCGCATGAGATCTGGAACGTCGCCGATCCGGCGCGGCCCGTGCTGGTGAGCAGCGTGGCGCGCGGGCTGCAGGGCACGCACAAGAACTGGTGGGAGTGCGATAGCGGCATCGCCTACCTTGTGTCCGGTGTGCCCGGCTGGCGCACTTCGCGCATGACCCAGATTTTCGATCTGGGCGATCCGGCGAAACCGGTGTTCATCCGCGACTTCGGCCTGCCCGGGCAGCAGCCGGGCGCAAGCGGTCCGGTGCCGACCGAGCTGCACGGTCCGATTTCCACCGGACCCAAGGGCAAGCGCGTGTACTTCGCCCACGGCACCAGCAGCTACGGCGTCCTGCAGATCGTCGATCGCGACAAGCTGCTCAACGGACCGAAGGCGCCTACGCCGGAAAACCTGCTGTATCCGCAGGTAGGCCGGCTCGACCTGGGGCCGGATGCGGGCGCGCATACTGCGTTCCCGGTGCTCGGAATGAAAGTGAGCGGAGCCGCCGGCGGGCATGATGGCGCGCGCGATTTTGTCGTCGTCACCAGCGAATCCCTGGCCGAGGAATGCCGCGAGCCGCGGCAGCAGGCGTGGATGGTGGATGTGAGCGTCGAAGCCAGGCCGCGGGTGGTGGCGAACTGGACCGTCGACGAGGCGAGCGGCAACTTCTGCGGCCGCGGCGGGCGCTTCGGCACGCATTCGTCGAACGAAAGCTTCACGCCGATCTATTACAAACGCATCATGTTCTTCGCGCATTTCAACGCCGGCGTGCGCGCGGTGGACATCCGCGATCCGGTTCATCCCAAGGAAATCGGCTACTACATACCCGCGGGGGGACGCAAGGGCGCGGCTTACACCAACAACGTCGAAGTCGACGAGCGCGGCTACATTTATATCGTCGATCGCGCCGGCGCCGGCTTGCACATCCTCGAACTGAGCGGCCCGGCGCGCGCGGTCGCGGCGGTCGAATAGCAGCGAAACGCGTTTGGCCTAGCCGAGCATCGTCACGCGCTCCTTTAGCGCCTTGGCGGCCATGGACAGGCCGCCGTCGGCGCCGTCGATGAAATGCAGGTGGCGGCCGGAATAGTCGAATACCAGGCAGGTCATTTGTGCGCGGTTCGAGACGTGCACGCCATAGACGAGCTGCCGCTGCGCGAAGCCCAGTTCCAGCCAGGCGCTGAGCGCCTCGCGTTGCGCGGCGTTGCCGGCGAGGATCTGGCGGAAGCAGTCATTGAATTTCTTCACATCCGAATTTCGCGCCAGGACGATTCTGTATTGTCCCCAGTCGGTCGCCGAGGTGCGGATGCCGAACGCGAGCAGAAACCAGCCGAGCAGCACCAGGCCGCGCATTTTCATCAGGTACAGCCATTTGCCCCAGGCGCTGCGCTGCATCGCGCGCACGCCGACCTCGTTGCCGAGCTGGCGGGCATCGAATGAGAAAGCGAGATTGGGCGGCCAGACCGGGCTGCAGGCCTCGTCGGCGCCGTATATTTCGCGCACTTTCTCAATCAGCGCACGATAAAGTGCATCGGCCTCTCCCGCGTCTTCGATGAGTACCTTGACCATCACGCTGACCGTCTCGCCGTGGCGGCTGGGTATGTCCTGCCAGCGGCATTCCAGTCCTTCGAAATTGCCGCCCGGGGCGATGCTGCCCGGTTCCACCCGGCAGGCCGCCGCCGTAGCCGGGTCCTTCATACAGCGGTCGGCGTAGGCCATGCCGCCGCCGGCGAACATCGCCTGCACATAATTGTCGGAGACGCGATAGCGGGCGACCAGGATATCGAAGCCGGCTGCACGGATGCGCGCAAGCGGCAGGCTGGCGATGCGCAGCTCCAGGTCGAAGGACTTGCGCGCCAGTGCCTGCGTCTGCAGCAGTGCCGCATGCGCGTCGTTCAACAGTTCCGGCGGCACGCACAGCATTGCGCCGTCGCCCTCGAAAATGAACGGAATCTCGGTGGGACCCGCCGCATTGAGCATCGCCGTGATCACGGCCGCGCCCAGCGTATTGACGTTCTTGTAACGTCCGGCCTCCACCGCCGCAGTGGAGTTGCGCACGTCGCACATCACCACCTGCCAATCCTCCGGCAAGGGCGCGTAGCGCGCGCGCCGGCCCACTTCACTGAACTCAGTGAGTACGGGCAGATCGGCGTAAAAGGAAGTGCTGTTCATCGCGGCCTGGGTCGTCGCCCCCTTTTTCAATACCCTGTTACACATACTACCGCGGCGGCTGTGCCCGGAACAGCGTGCGCGGCAAAATGCAGGTTTGGTCCTCAGGACAGCCGCTGGGGCGCAGCGTAGAATCCAGCGTTTCGCGCCCGGCCCGGTAGAAATGCCCGTATCCACGCTCCAGCTATTCTCGATTTGCGTCCTGATCTGGGGCTCGACCTGGCTCGCGATCACTTTCCAGCTCGGTGTGGTCGCACCGGAGATGTCGGTGGGCTATCGCTTCCTGCTCGCTTCGGCGGCGCTGTTCTGCTACTGCCGTTGGCGCGGGCTGCCGCTCGCGTTCGGCTTGAGGCAGCATCAGGATTTCGCGCTATTCGGCGTGTTCATGTTCTGTATCGGCTACATCCTGATCTATTACGCCGAGACGCAGCTGGTATCGGGCCTGGTCGCGGTCGGCTATTCGGTGAGCCCGATGGTCAACATGTTTGCGGCGCGCGTCTGCTTCGGCACGCAGATGTCCGGGCGCGTCGCGCTCGCCGCATTGTTCGGCGTGGCAGGGATCGCGTGCATTTTCTGGCCGGAGTTCGGCACGCTTTCGGCGAGCCGCAGCGCCGCCTGGGGCGCTGTGCTGACTATCCTGGCGGTGCTGTCATCTTCGGCAGGTGCCATGGCCGCGCTGCGCAACCAGAAGCGCGGCTACTCCACCTGGAGCAGCATGGCCTGGGGCATGTTTTACGGTGGCGCGCTCGCGCTCGCGATCGGCCTCGCGTCGGGCCGGCCGCTTTCCTTCGATTTCAGCGCGCGCTATCTGCTCGCGCTGCTGTATCTCGCCCTGTTCGGCTCGGTGGTCACTTTTGCGTGCTACATCACGCTCATCGGGCGCATCGGCGCGGCCCGCGCGGGCTACATCGGCGTAATGGTGCCCGTCATGGCGCTGGTGATTTCGCTCTTGTTCGAGAATTTCGCCTGGGGCTGGCTGACCAGCGCCGGGGTGGCCTTGTCGGTGCTCGGCAATGTACTCATGCTACGCCGGGCGCGGACTTAGCGTCGGCCGGAGCGCCAATACTGTAGCCATACTTCAGCCTGTCGCGCCGCGCGCCGCAGGCATGGCGCCGCGAACGCGCTATTTCTTCCAGCTGGTCATGTCGTCGACCTTGACGTCGTACTTCGCCATCTTGGAGAGGGCTTCTTTGTGCTTGTCGGCCTCGATGCTCTGGAAGGCCTCGGCCAGTTTGTAGCAGTACTTGGCCAGATCCACGGGGTTGGGTTTGACCTTCTCGCTGGGCAGCATGGCGCGACCGGCTATTTGCACATAAAGCTGTGCGGCGAGATCGCGGGTCTGATTGGCCAGCGCGTCGGCAGGCGTAGCGGGGGCGGCGTGGGAGCTCATAGTGTTTGCCTTCGAAATGGGGGTTGCCGAAAACACGCATTATGCCGCATTGCGCCCCCGTCTCGAAACGGCGCGGTGTTCAGGCCCGGGGCAGCGGCTCCGGCCTTCCGCCGGCGTAGCCCTGGTAGGCGGTGAGACCGAGCCCGGCCAGTATGTCGATGGTGCTCGCGTCCTCCACGCCCTGCGCAATCAATGGAATTTCAAGCGGTTGCAATATCCTAACCATGGCCTCGACTATGAAGCGCAGATCGTCGCGCACGGCGATCTGCTGCGTGAATGCCGGAGCGAGCTTGATGTAGGCGGGCAGCAGTTCGTGCGCGATCGCCATTGAATTGCGGTCGAGATCGAAATTATCGAGTGCGAGGCGAACGCCCATAGTGTGCAACTCACTGGAGAACGCCTTGCTCAGGTCCGGCATGTGGCTGGCGGCGTAACCGGTCAGCTCGAAAACAAGACGTCGGGCGACCTGCTTTTTCTTCAGCAGCAGGTCCTTTAGCGCGGTACGAAAGCCAGGGTTGCAGATACTCTGCATGGACACGTTCACGCTCACCGTCCAGGGCAGCGAGCCGATGCGCTCCAGCGCTTCCAGAGCGTGCGCTACAACTTTTTTATCGAGTGCGGCCAGCATGCCGTGCTGGCTCGCGATCGGGACGAAGGTACCCGCGGGGATCGCGTTGGCGTCGCCATCTGACAGGCTGGACAGCAATTCGAGTTGTAGCACCTTCCGATCGGCCAAAGAGATCACTTTTTGCCCAAGCAGGGTGATGCGGTTCGCAGCAATCGCCGATTCGATTTCGGACTTCAGGTCCGTTCCGGTCGACCGGGCGCCGCTATGCGGCGGGGCCAGGACTGCGCCCCCTTTCTTGACTGCGTCGGCGAGTGCGCCTTCGGCTGACCGGGCAAGCAGGGCCAGAGCGACCGTGTCCTCGCTGAAATGCGTGACGCCGCTCGACAGCACAAGGTTCTCGGCCATTCCCTCTGCGCGCAAGCGTGTGGAGAAATCCCTGCACAGGCCGTCGGCCCATGCCAGCGCCGCCTGCGCCTCGATGTTCGGCACGAACACCGCCAGCGTCGGTCCCTGCCACCGCCCGACGATGGCCGGACCCTGCGAGCCGGGTGCAGCCAGCGCTCCGGCCAGGTGCTTCAGGATTTCGTTCCCGCTCGACAAGCCAAACACTCGGTTCACGTCCTCCAGGCCGGTGACGAAGAACAGCGCCAGCGCGCCGGAGTGGATTTCGCCGCTGGTTTCGAGCATTGCCGCGACGGACTGCTCGAAACCGCGCCGGTTAAGTCGCCCGGTCAGCGTATCTTCGAACGCTTCCTTGCGCAGACGCTCTGCACGCTCGGACTCTTGCGTAATCGCGGCGCGGATTTTCGACGACAGACTGTTCATGGCGGCGGTAACCCGCTGCAGTTCCCGCGTGCGCGGTTCGACTGCGATCGAGATGAAGTTGCGGTTGCTGATGGCGAGCGCGGTCTGCTCGATCTCCTGCAGCGGCTTGAGGATGCCGGCGAGGTAATGGCGAACCGCGAGCAAGGCCAGTGCAAACAGCACGCCGAGCCAGATCAGCGTGGCGAGCGCGGTGTCGTAAAGCTGCACATAGGCATAGCCAGGATGGACTTGCACGACGACCTTGCCTAGTTGTTTCCAGCCAGCCGTGATCAGCGCCTCGCCCCGCGGGCCCTGCAGCGGGACCAGCGAGATGAACCAACGGGGTGCCTCGATATCGTGGGATTCCAGGGTCCGGCCGAATATGCGCTCGCCGCCGGGCGAGAGCACCTGGATCGACTCGAAGTAGCCGCGGTCGAACACTGGATTGACCATGATGTTGACCAGGGAGGCGTCAAGCGCGCTTGTGCGCGCGCCCAGCGACAGCGCAAGCGAGGTCGCCGTCTCGTTCGCGTGCGCGTCAAGCTGTTCCTCCAGGTGGCTGCGCGCCGACCAGACGTAAATGGCCTCGATGCCGATGAGCAGCGCGATGAAGGCCGCGAATATTCCGGCTAACAGCTGGCGTGCGAGTGTCATAGCGGTTTCTTGCTCCTGTACTTAGGTCCGGCTCTCGGCGACAAGGCGCTCCTGCACCGCGAGCCAGCTGCGGATTTGTGAGGGCCTGCCGCGCTTTCCGCCTTTTACGATTTGCACTTCGTCGTCATTGAAACTGTAAACCGGATCGAGATCCGCGCGCTGCGATGCCGGGCGCACGCGGCCGTCCAGATTGTCGAGTATGAGCGGCTCTGCATCGGGCGTCGAGAAATAGGCGAGAACCATGTGCGCCTGTCCCTTGAGCGACAGGGCGCGCACGTAGGTGATGCGCAGGCGCGCGAGCGGCACGCCCAGTTCCTTCAGCATATAGTACTTGGCGATGGAGTAATCCTCGCAATCCCCGCCGGCGCTGGCGATCGATTCGGCCGGCGTGGCCCAGTAATCATCCGCCCCCCAGTGCACCTTGTCCTCGAGCCATTTCATTTTGCTGTTGATGGCGTCGTTGACGATCTGAAGCGTAGCGGCCTCGCGCCCCTGCGCCGCTTCCAGCCGCTGCGAGAACGGGTTCGACTTCTGCTCCACGGCGAAGCGCATCCATGGCGCGAATCGCTGCGGGACCGGCGGGCCGAACCTGCGCGTGTACTGCGCGGTGAGCCCGGCGCTAACTTTAGTGGTAAACCCGAGGTCCGCTATCGCCTGAGCAAAAGCGATCACCACAGCGAGAAGCAGACCGACTCCAGTCAGCCCCAGGATCGATCTTTTTCTCACGCTGCCGGCCGCGGGCTCAGGGTGTAGTGCGCCGAGACGAATTCGATACTTCAACCGGAGGCGGGCCTACATGGTCCGGCCGGTCCATCGTTCATCCACGTCCACCATGAAATGGAGTTCGCCGGCGTGTTCCGTCACCTGATACTTTGATTTGAGGGCGGCTGCAGCTGCCGCGGAATCGAACTGCAAAGAGCAGGCGCAATGGAGGCTCGTCCCCCGCGTTGCGGGAAGAATGTTCAGAGACTTCAGCTTTCCGAATTCGGCGCAAATCGATTCGATCGCCGACCTGATGTTTTTTTCATTCAAAAACAGCGGAAAGCGGTTTCGCAGCGCATCGGTCATGCTCGAAGTCCCGCTATTCAGGACGGGCCGAAAGCCGTTTTCAGGTGCATCTGTCATATTGGTCCTTTGTCCTTTCGGATCATTCCATAAAGGGGGAATGAACCGGGCCACTCAATACTATTGTGCGGATTCCACCGCTAATGTCCATAGTCCAGATGGACCATCTGGACATCGTATCGACCTGCGCGTCCCGCGCAAATCACGCTCAGGATGAAAGCAAACTGCTCTTGCCGTTGGCCCTGTTCAGGCAAGAAACGATGGACTCAAGCAATCGCTCGCGGGTCACCGGTTTGACTAGGAAATCCAGCGCGCCGAATTGCTCTGCCTTGATCAGGGTGTCGTTGTCTTTTCGTCCGGAGACCAGAATCACTTTTAATGACGCGGTGGCGGGATCCGAGCGCAGCGCCGACAGCAGTTCCAAACCGTCCATGTAGGGCATATCGATGTCGCATATGACCAGATCGAGCTGGCCGGCGAGCATCGCTTTGCCGCCTTCGACGGCATCTTCCGCCTCTTGTACCGCGTAGCCCTCATTCGACAACATGATGCGCAGCAGCTCGCGAAAGCCGGCATTGTCGTCGATGATCAGAATGCGCGGTTTGGATTTGTTTTGCATAGAAGCCTGGTGCGGATGATCCCGAATCAATTGATGAACTATACATCGCCGCGGCGCAGTCCGTGCTGATCGGCCGGTCAGGCTTCCCGGCGGGCAGAAGAATCCCCGCGCTTGGGTGCCGAATGCTATGCCGACGATGCTACGCCGTATTGCCCGGTCGGGCCATACGAAGAGGTTTTCACGTCAAAATGCCAGTAAATTCACAAAAACAGCATTTGGCCGATTGAGCTTGCGGCTCGGATCCGGCTAAGCGGCCAGCGCTTCGGCGACGAAATCGAGCCGGTCCTGGCCCCAGAACATTTCATCGCCGACAAAGAAAGTCGGTGCGCCGAACACGCCGCGCGCCACCGCCTGCTCGGTATTCTTCTTGAGCTGCTGTTTCACCTCTGCGTCGTTCACCAGGGCCAAAAAGGCCTCGGCGTCGAAGCCTGCCTCGCGCAGCACCGTGGCGATTTCCGCCGCATCGCCCAGGTTGCGCGGTTCCTCCCACATGGCGCGAAACATCGCCTCGACGTACCTGCCGAAGTCCGTCCCGCGCATCTGCAATCCGGTCGCGCCGCGCATCAGCACCAGGGTGTTGACCGGGAAATGCGGGTTGTTCCTGAACACCGCGCCGTAATGCGCCGCCCAGCGCTGCAGGTCCTGCTGCAGCCATTTGCCTTTGGCCGGAATTTCGACCGGGCTGTGATTGCCGGTGGCCTTGAATACGCCGCCGAGCAGCATCGGGCGCCAGAGGATTTCCGCGCCCTGCGCCGCCGCGATTCCCGGCAGCGCCTTGTAGGCGAGGTAAGAATAGGGGCTGCCGAAATCGAAGTAGAACTCGACTGTTTTCGCCATACCGATCGCTCCTTCAGCGTAGGTTTGTCACCAGGTTTCGATCCACGGCCGCAGATCCATTTCATGGGTCCAGGCATTGCGCGGCTGCCGGTGCAGTTGCCAGTAGCTTTCGGCGATGGACTCGGGATTGACAATGCCGTCCTGCTCCTTGAGGGCGTAGCGCTGCGGGAAATTCTCGCGGATGAACTCGGTGTCGATGGCGGCGTCGACGATGATCTGCGCCACGTGGATGCCCTTGGGCCCGAGTTCGCGCGCCATGCTCTGCGCCAGCGCGCGCAGCCCGTGCTTGGCGCCGGCGAAGGCGGCAAATCCGCTGCTGCCGCGCAGGCTGGCCGTAGCTCCGGTAAAGAAAATCGATCCTCGCCCGCGCGGAAGCATGGTTTTGGCCGCCTCGCGCCCGATCAGAAAGCCGCCGAAGCAGCCCATTTCCCAGACCTTGTAGTACACCCGCGCCGTGGTTTCGGTGATCGGAAAGCGCACGTTGGCGCCGATGTTGTACACCACGACTTCGATCGGGGCGATGTCTTTTTCGATCTGCGCGAACAGCGCGATGACTTCGTCTTCCTTGCGCGCGTCCGAGGCGTAGGCCTGCGCCTTGCCGCCTGCAGCTTCGATGTTTGCCACCAGCGGTGCGAGCTTCTCGGCATGCCGCCGCGTGACGCAGGCGATGTAGCCCTCGCGCGCGAAGCGCCGTGCGATCGCGCTGCCGGTGGCATCGCCCGCGCCTACCACCAAGATCGCTCTTTTTTCGTTCATGCGTTCATCTCCGATTGAAGCTTCCTGCAACGCAATCCGATAGCCAGCGCGCGGCTTGCGCTTAGGCCGCCGCGGCAGCGAGTTTCGGCGCTGCCTCGCGTATCGGCAGGTTGACCAGCGCAGCCGCGAGCGCGAGCGCGATGTCCGCGTACCACATCCAGTCGTAATTGCCGGTGGAGGAGATCGCGAGCCCGCCCAGCCAGGCGCCGAAAAAGCCGCCGATCTGGTGCGACAAGAGCGTCAGCCCGAACAGGGTGGCGAGATAGCGCACGCCGAACAGTTTGCCCACCAGGCCCGCGGTCGGCGGCACCGTGGCGAGCCAGCTCATGCCCAGCACGGCCGCGAAAACATAAAACGTGAGCGCGGTATGCGGCACCATCAGGTAGAACGCAATCGCCACGGCGCGGATGCCGTAGACCCAGAACAGCAGGTATTTCATGCGGTAGGTCTGCGCCAGCCAGCCCACGCCCAGGCTGCCGGCGATGTTGAACAGGCCGATGATCGCGAGCGCAGCCGCCGATACCGACGCGGGCAGGCCGCACAGCGCCACTTCGCCCGGCAGATGGGTCACCAGGAAAGCGATGTGGAAGCCGCAGGTAAAGAAGCCTGCGTGCAGGCACAGATAGCTCCTGTCCTTGAACGCAATCAGCGTTTGCTCGGACAGGCTGATGCCGGGAATGTGCAGCGTCCGGCCGCCCTGGTGTTTGTCGCGCAGTGGCAGCGCCAGCGGAATGGTGAGCAGGGCCGAGGCGGCCAGGCTGAGCAGCGCGGTGACCCAGCCGAAAGCGCTGATCAGCGCTTGCGCCAAGGGCGCGAACACGAACTGGCCGAAGGAGCCGCCGGCATTGATGAAGCCCGAGGCGAATGCGCGGCGTTCCGCCGGCAGGCGTTGCGCCGCAGCGCCGATGAGTATGGAAAAACCGCCGCCGCCCGCTCCGGCCGCGCTTACCACGCCGAGGAAGAAAATCAGGCCTAGA
>CAKKSJ010000510.1 GCA_919902965.1 Burkholderiales bacterium | reverse complement strand
GTGCGCCGCGCACGAAGCGTCGAGGCGGCGCTGCCGTGGTTGTACCTGAAAGGTATCTCCACCGGCAACATGAGCGACGCGCTCCAAGCCCTGGTCGGTAACGAGGCTGTAGGCCTGTCCGCTGCGGTGGTTTCGCGCCTGAAGGCTCGCTGGGGCCAGGAGTACGACCTGTGGCGGCACCAGCCGCTCGGCAAGGACCGCTGGGTGTATCTGTGGGCCGATGGCATTTACTCGAATTTGCGAGCCGACGACAACCGTCTTTGCCTGCTTGTCGTGATCGGGGTGAACGAGCGCGGGCAAAAGCGGTTCCTGGCGATCGAGGACGGGGTGCGCGAATCGACCGAATCTTGGCGCGCGGTGCTGCGTGATCTGAAAGCACGCGGCTTGAGCGTGCCGCCGCAGCTCGCCGTGGGCGATGGGGCGCTCGGATTCTGGGGAGCGCTCGAGGAAATCTTCCCCCAGACCCGAGTCCAGCGCTGCTGGGTGCACAAAACCGCCAACGTACTGAACTACCTGCCCAAGTCGGTGCAGTCCAAGGCGAAGGCCGGCTTGTATGAGATCTGGATGGCCGAGACCCGCGCCGATGCCCAGACGGCGTTTGATCGCTTCATCGCCACCTACCAGGCGAAGTATCCCAAAGCGACCGAGTGCCTGGCCAAGGACCGGAAGGCACTGCTTGCGTTCTATGATTTTCCTGCCGAGCATTGGGTTCACATCCGCACCAGCAATCCGATCGAGTCTACATTCGCCACGGTGCGTCATCGCACCGAGCGTACCAAGGGCTGCGTGTCGCGTGCTTCGCTGCTGGGACTGATCTTCAAACTTGCCATGAGCGCCCAAAACAACTGGACGCGATTGCGCGGGTTCGAACGACTGGGCGAGCTCGTTGCCGGCGTGAAGTTCGTTGACGGCATTTCCAACAAAAAGATCAAACGCAATGAAGTTCAACCCCAGCAGGCCGCCGCTTGATTAACTCGCATACACCAGATTTGACAATACCTCC
>CAKKSJ010000509.1 GCA_919902965.1 Burkholderiales bacterium | reverse complement strand
GAGTATTTCGCCGTGCGCGAGGTGGACGGCGAAATCATCCTCAAGCCGGTGCGGATGCACAGCCTGGACGCGGTGTGGCGCAAGATTGAATCGCTAGGCATCACCGAGAAGGATGTGGCCGACGCGGTACGCTGGGTGCGGCGTCCCAAGAAGGGGGCTAAGAGTCCGGCCAAATGAGTCGTTTGCAATGAGCCGTTTTCGGCGCGCAGTGATCGATACCAATGTCGTCGTCTCTGCATTTGTGTTTCGCGCCGGCAGGCTAGTATGGCTGCGCGAGGCCATCGTCAACGGCGCGTTGATCCCGCTCGTATCGGATGAAACGCTGGCCGAGATGGTGCGCGTGCTGGCCTACCCCCGCTTTGGCCTGACGGCGGAGGATCGCGAAAACATCATCGTCTACTACATGGAGCACGCCGAAGCGATCAAGCAGCCGCGCACCCGTGCCCGGCTGCCTCAGTGCCGCGACCCGCACGATGAAATGTTCATCCGCCTCGCCTACGCTGCCAAAGCCGACGCCATCGTCACAGGGGATAACGACCTCCTCGCTCTTGCGCCGGAATCCCGCATCCCGATACTAACCCCGGTCGCGTTTCGCGCGCTTCCCTGAAGCGTTTCTCCCGGAGCCATTCTTGGGCTATCGCCGTGTGCGTGCGCGCCGGTCGCCATGCTGATAACCTTGAGGTGATACCCGGTGCGCACGGTGCAGCGCGGGAATACACGAGAATGATGCGCATCAGTCCATGTCTGCCGCCGTAGCAGGGCGGCCATGGTGATCGGGCCAAGTTTCTGACCGAGGAGAGGGCATGCAGCAGATTATCCTGATGGCGGTGCTGGCGGTCATGGTCTACGCCGTGTCACTGGAGCTGCGCGTGGCCGATTTCCGTTACGTCGCGCGCCACCCGCTGGCAGTGGGGGCCGGCCTGGTCGCGCAATTCGTGCTCTTGCCCGCGGCAACCCTGGGCGTAACCTTCCTGCTGGATCTGCCTGCACCGACCATGGCCGCGATGATGCTGGTGGCCGCCTGCCCCGGCGGCGCGCTGTCTAGACAGAATGGCTTGCCGATGAATTGACGCGGCCCGCCTCCTTGGTATCGTG
>CAKKSJ010000508.1 GCA_919902965.1 Burkholderiales bacterium | reverse complement strand
TCAGATAAATCACGCAAATCCAAACAAGCAAAAATTGTGGGTAATGATTAGCTCCAGGAGGACTTCCTTCGGGGCGTATATCCCCCCGCGGATGCAGCGTCGCTATTTATCGAAATCTGTGCCATTTCCGTCAACTCTTGACTGATGAGAGACTATTGAGTCGCGACGGCTTCGTCGCGCAGTTGCGCCAGGCGCGCCAGGCAGTAGTGGATGTAGGCCAGGCCCGCGTACACCGGCGTGAAAAATCCCAGTACCGGAATCATGCCGATCAGCGCCAGCGCGACACCCAGCAAAAACAGTTCCCGGCGGTGGCGCCGGATGAGCGTTTGCATTTCCCAGGCGCTGGCGTGCTCGGCCAGTGCATCGTAACGAAACACGCGCTGGTTGAGATAGGCGAACAGCAGGACGGGCAACACCGGCCATAACAGCGGGACCAACCACAAAGGCAGCGACAGCAGCACCAGCAGCGCCAGCCAGGCGAGCGCGGCCACGCTGTTCCAGACGCTGCCGGCAAAAGTGCCGCCGCTGCGCAACTCGAGCCTGGGATAACTGCGCCCGGCCAGGTGCGCGACCATCGCCGGCATGGAGAACACGCCGATAATCAGCACTGCCGTGATCAGCACCAGCGGCACAAACAGCAGGACGAGCAGCACCCAGGCGAGATGGCTTGCGACGAGCGTCAGCGGCCAGACACCGATGGCCCATTCGATCAGCGCCGAGCGCTCGAACTGCGACTGCAGCCAGGCCGCCGCCTCGGACCAGAATGCGAACGCCAGCCCCAGCCACAGCACCAGGGCAATGGCCACCGGCCAGAGCATCAGCAACAACATGCGCGGATGCAGCAGGCTGGCGAACGCCTTGATCAATGCCTTGGTGATTTCGCTCACTCCGTCTTCCCCTGCTCCGGCCTGGTTCCCGCGGACGCCTGTCTCATCTTTGCATAGCTTGCCACATTTTCTGCAGCCGCTTCACCGACACCGGCACCGGGGTGCGCAATTCCTGCGCGTAGAGCGACACGCGCAGCTCCTCCAGCAGCCAGCGGAACTGCTCCAGTTGCGCATCGTCCACGCCCTGCTTGCGCTGCTTCAGGTCTTCGCGCTGCCACATCTGCCAAAGCGGATTGAACTCGGCGCCGCAGCGCGCATCGCGCGCAGGGTCGGCGCGCAGCTTGTCCAGGCGCAGCGCCACCGCCTTGAGATAGCGCGGAACCTGCTGCAGGCGCTCCCACGCTGTCGCGGCGACAAAGTTCTTCGGCAGCAGCCGCGCGAGCTGTTCCTCGATTTCGCGCGCGGCCTGCGGAAAATTCTTCAGCCCCTGCAGTTTCTTTTGCAGCGCCTGATGCTCGGCGAGTATGGCGCCCACCAGGCGGCAGATTTCCTGGGCGAGCAGCGACAGCCGCGTTTTGCCCTCTTCGCAGCGCCGCAGGAATTCCGCCTGCATGGTCGGCAGCGGTTCCGCCATGCAGGCGCGATCAAACGTCACGCACAGCAGCTGCTCCTTGAGCGAGGCGGCATCCCCGAAGGCCAGGAACTGCATGCCCATGTCGCGCAGCCCGGGGAGATTCTTCTCCAGGTACCTGGCCTGCTCCTTCAGTTGCAGCATGAACAGCCGCCGCAGGCCGTCGCGATGCAGCGCGCGCGCCTTGTGCGGCGCATCCAGCACTTCCAGGTCCACGCTGTCGCCGCGATCGATGAGCGCCGGATAGCCGATCAGCGTCTGCGCGCCCTGGCGTATCTCCATGATCTCCTGCAACGCGCCGAAATTCCAGGAGGTGATTCCCGACAAAGCGGCTTTGGGCTGGGCGATGGCGCTGAACTGTTCCCCCGCCTGTGCGCCGAGTTCGGCGCGCAGCTGTGCCAGATTGCGGCCCTGCGCGAGTTGCCGGCCGTGCTCGTCCACCACCAGAAAGTTCATGCTCAAATGCGCGGGCAGCAATTCCGGCCGGAAACCATCCAGCGGCAGCACCAGGTTGAGCGCCTCGCGCGCATAGCGCGCCACGGCCTCGGTGAGCGCGACCTCGTCCTTGCGCTGCGGCTCGGCAGACGCCATCGCGGCGGCGAAAGCTTCGGCGAACTCCGGCAGCGGCCCGAGCTTGTGGCGGATTTTCTGCGGCAGCGTCTTCGCCAGCAGCGCCACCTTTTCTTTCAGCAGGCCCGGCACCAGCCAGTCGCAGGGCGTGGCGGAGAGCTGATTGAGCGCGATCAGCGGTACAGTGAGCGTGAGGCCGTCGCGCGCATTGCCCGGGTCGTGCAGGTATTCGAGCGCATAACTGCGCGCGCCGATTTCGAGCTGGTGCGGAAACTGCGCGGTGGTGATGCCTGCGGCCTGGTGGCGCATCAGGTCCGCGCGCTTGAGGTAGAGCAACTGCGCGTGCGCGGCCTCGGCGTCGCGGCGCCAGTGCTCGAACGCGGCGCCGTTGTGCAGGCCCGCGGGAATCAGGCTGTCGTAAAAAGCGTAAATCAGTTGTTCATCGACCAGCACGTCGGGGCGGCGCGATTTGTGTTCGAGGGTCTCGATGTCGCGAATCAGCTTGCGGTTGTGCTGGAAAAACGCCGCGCGTGTCTCGTATTCGCCCTCGACCAGCGCCTGGCGGATGAATATCCTGCGCGATTCGACCGGATCCAGCGGACCGTAGTGAATGCGCCGCTGCGCATAGAGCAGGATGCCGTACAGGGTCGCGCGCTCGAACGCCGCGACGCGCGCGGGCTTCTTTTCCCAGTGCGGCTCGTACTGGTGGCGCTTGACCAAATGTGCGCCGATGTCCTCCAGCCACGCCGGCTCGATGCGGGCGATACAGCGCGCGTACAGGCGCGTCGTTTCCGTGATTTCCGCCGCCATGATCCAGCGCCCGGCTTTCTTGCCCACGCCCGATCCCGGATGGATCAGGAACTTGATGCCGCGCGCGCCGAGGTAATGCTCGCTGTCCTCGGACTTGCAGCCGACGTTGCCGAGGAGGCCGGCCAGCAGGGCGCGATGAATCTGCGCGTAAGTCGCCTCCTTCCCGGAGGGCTTCCAGCCGAGCTCTGCGACGAAGGTATGCAGCTGGCTGTGGATGTCCAGCCACTCGCGCATGCGGTTGTAGGAGAGAAAGTTTTCGCGGCACAACCCGGCCAGCTTGCGATTCGATTTCTTGTGCGCCAGCGCCTCCTGATAGAACTTCCACAGCTTGAGAAAGGCGAGGAAATCGGATTTGTCGTCGTCGAACCTGAGTTGCGCTGCGTCGGCCGCGCCGGCGCGCTCCAGCGGCCGTTCGCGCGGATCCTGCAGGGACAGCGCGGCCGCGATGATCAGCACCTCCGCCAGGCTGCCCTCCTGTTTCGCCGCGAGGATCATGCGCGCGATGCAGGGGTCGAGCGGCAGGCGTGCGAGCTGCCTGCCGATTTCGGTCAGCTCGTTCGACTCGTCCACCGCGCCCAGTTCGCTGAGCAGGCCGTAGCCGTCGCTGATTGCCTTGGGCAGCGGCGCGTCCAGAAACGGGAAACGCTCCACCTCGCCTAGATGCAGCGACTTCATGCGCAGGATCACGCCGGCCAGCGAAGAGCGCAGCAGTTCGGGCTCGGTGTAGGCCGGCCTCCCCTGGTAGTCGTCCTCGCCATACAGGCGTATGCACACGCCGCTCGCCACGCGGCCGCAGCGCCCGGCGCGCTGGTTGGCGCTTGCCCGGGAGATGTTTTCCACCTGTAGTTGCTCGACTTTGCTGCGGTAGCTGTAGCGCTTGATGCGCGCCTCGCCCGGATCGACCACATAGCGTATGCCGGGCACGGTGAGCGAGGTTTCGGCGACATTGGTGGCTAGCACGATGCGCCGGCCCGTGTGCGGTTTGAACACGCGCTCCTGCTCCGCCGCCGAGAGGCGTGCGTACAGCGGCAGAATTTCAGTGTGCGGCGGGTGGTGTTTGCGCAGCGCCTCGGCGGTCTCGCGGATCTCGCGTTCGCCCGGCAGGAACACCAGCACGTCGCCGGGACCGCAGCGCGCGGCTTCGTCCACGGCGTCGACGATGGCCTCAACCGGGTCTTGCGCCTCCTTTAGGCCCGCGCTGCGCGCGGCGGCGCTCGCTTTCTTCTCCGCCGGAGGCCGGTAGCGGACCTCCACCGGGTACAGCCGGCCGGACACCTCGATTACCGGTGCAGCGTTGAAATGCCTGGAGAAGCGCTCCGCATCTATGCTTGCGGAAGTTACGACCAGCTTCAGATCGGGCCGCCGCGGCAGCAACTGCTTCAGGTAGCCGAGCAGGAAATCGATATTCAGGCTGCGCTCGTGCGCCTCGTCGATGATAATCGCGTCGTACTGGCGCAGCTCGCGGTCACCCTGGGTCTCGGCAAGCAGGATGCCGTCGGTCATGAGTTTGATATAGGAACGCGGGCTGGTCTTGTCGTTGAAGCGGATTTTGTAGCCGACCACGCCGCCGGGTTCGGTCTTCAACTCCTGCGCGATGCGCGCGGCCGTGGCGCGTGCGGCAATGCGCCGCGGCTGCGTGTGGCCGATGAGGCCGGCGATGCCGCGGCCGAGCTCGAGCAGGATCTTCGGCAGTTGCGTGGTCTTGCCCGAACCGGTTTCGCCGCAGACGATGACCACCTGGTGCTCGGCGATCGCGCGCGCGATGTCGGCGCGGCGCGCGCTGACCGGCAGTTCTTCCGGATACTCGATCTTCGGCAGCGCGGCGCGGCGCTGCTCGATCTCGGCTGCGGAGTAGCGGCCTTGCTGCGGATGCCTGCGCCTGCTGTTGCTTTGCTCGGGTTTCACCCCGCGCATTCTACTGGCTCTGGAAACGCGGCCCGAGCATGGTGCTTCAACACCCGGGGTGCCGCCGCTTGAAGCAGTCAGGCGGCGCGCAATGCAGAGGCGCGTTTTACCTTCGGTGCGCCAGCTTTTCGGGCTTGCCACAGGTCATAGCTGGCCTGCTGCGCAATCCACAGGTCGGCGCGCCCGCCGTTCTTCACACCCAGCCAGCCCTCCAGGCGTAGCGCCATTTTCGGCGAGATAGCGGCGCGGCCGTTGAGCACGCGAGACAGCGCCGCGCGGGTCACCCCCAATTGCGCGGCGGCATCGGTCACGGTCAGACCCAGCGCAGGCAATACATCCTCGCGCAAGGTTTCGCCTGGGTGAGGCGGGTTGTAAATTCGCGTCATTTCGAATGTTCCTTAGTGATCGCGATGCAGTGTTAATCTTTTGAGAAATATCGACCAGCGTCATCAGGAAGAACTATTCTTCAGGCGACACCTTTTCAAGTACCTTGGGCGCAAACGACAAAAGCCCAGTTATGTATTCCACATGCCCTTTGACTTTCAAATCCAGTACATCCTGATTCGTTTCACCCAACCTGGAAAGTTGAACACCGCCGGCGGCGACGTTCACACCTTCCCGACTCCATGAAAACGCTATCTTGACAATTCCGCCCTCCGGAATGCTGACACGCTGAAAATGGTGCTCAGATAGTCGCCCCCTGTAACTACTAACGATCAGAGCAAAATGACCATCAGGGAAGCACAAGAACTCTACAACGTGTCCGTTATCAACGATCCTATGAAGAGACGTTGCGGCCACAGGCGGCCACACAATTGGCCGTGCATATTCGAGGAAAAGGGTACCTTGATCCATGCGTACACCCTTGACCTTAAGTATTTCTACAGATGGTACCCATAATTTCTCAGGCACGTGGGTCCCAAGTGACCGGTGGCGGCCAAGACGAACCAGTTGTGAGGCACTCAGGGTCAGCCCCCGAAGTTGCCCTGCGGACCGCGTTACGGTCGACGCACCGCAGGCGCCGCCGGGTCCGACAATGGCAATACCCTTGGTTGCTCGCCAGCCGCGGCGCGCTCGATACGGTAGCTAGTCCCGC
>CAKKSJ010000507.1 GCA_919902965.1 Burkholderiales bacterium | reverse complement strand
TCTCGCCCCGGTAGCTCAGTGGATAGAGCGGCCCCCTCCTAAGGGGCAGGTCGAACGTTCGATTCGTTTTCGGGGCACCATAAAATCAATAGGTTACAGCGGTATCGGCTGTCCGTTGTAATTCTGGTGCTATGCCGGTGCTAGTTAGACGGCGTAATGTTACCAACCATTGCGCCCCACTACCTGGTAACTGCGGCGTGACTGTTGCGGCGGACGAAGAGCTTGGTCTCGCCAGCGTCGGCCACGGTCGCCGCGTGGGTTCGAAAACCTCGTTTCGTCAGCCGATCGACCGCGCCACGGATCGCCTCGTTGATCTTGGTGAGCGCCTCGTCCCGACCGAGACGGTGATCGACGAACACCAGGTCCAAGTCGATGGACAGCCGGGGCATGTCCCGCACGAAGAGGTTGATCGCGGTGCCACCCTTCAGAGCGAAGACGCCGTCTGCGAACGCCAGCGGTGCCACTTGAGTCAGCAGCCGTGCGGTATCGAGATAGATCTGGTTCACGGTTTGAGCACCAGCAGGCCGTCCTTTGACTTCGACACCCACGGTCGGCCGCTTCCCTTGGGCAGCGTCGTCTCGTCGAACTTGCCGGCCCACGGCAAGGAAAACTCGCGTCCGAGTCGCAGGCAAAGCCGGACCGTCTTGACGCTCGTGCAGCGCTTGAGCAGCTCCGTCAGCACGTCAGCGCGCAGGCTGTGGGTGCCTTCGGCGATCTCCCTGGCCTCCTGCAGCGGCTGCCGGACGCCGACCTCGCTGAGCAGTTCGAGCAACGCCCGTTCCGGCGTCGAGACTTCGGGTGCACCGTCGCGATTTTCGAAATGGCCGACGCCCAGCATCTTCTCGGGCGCTTCGTCGAACAATCGCTTGCGGTGATATTCGCTGGGGAAATGCTGCACGAACCAGTCGGGAAGGCGTGCAGTCACCCAGCCGTAGAGGTGCAGAACGGCTTGCTGAGAGACATAGTGACGCACGCCGTACCAGTCCAGCGCCGTCTTGCCCCCGACATGCAGGCCGGGGATCTGCTTTTGGAGTACGACGAGACTCGGTTGCAACGACAAGGGTTCGCCTGGCCGGCAATAAACTCCTCGTCCCAGCCGCTTCAACCAGCCAGAGCGAGCATAATGCACCGCGAGGTCGGCTGAGATCCCCATGTCGGTGAGCTGGGCCGAGGTGACAGGCGCTCCCCCGGGAAGACGGGTATAGAGCGATTGTAATTTGCCGCGCTTAGTCGTAGTCATGCTACGATTATTCTATTATTTCAAATAAAAAGGAAGGAGAATTATTTAATTAAGAAGAGTTTATCGTAGTTTTAATACGATAAAACACTCTTTTCAAAATGTGCCGTCCATTCTAATTCCCACAGTCGCAATTGCGGCAAACGTCCGAAAAAGTGTAAGAAAGATTTGCCGTAGAACCGGCGAAAGTTCCACACATGTGGCGTCCTCTCCATAGTAGTTATTCCTTTATTCGGCCATTTTGAACTTCCCTTCAGCGGTAGCCCTCTCCTTAACGCATTGTTTTTGGTGTAGATTAACTGCTGGGGCCCAGCATCGCATGGCCCAGCACCGCATGCATGGCGCAGTTGTTGCTTATCTCTCAGTGTAACAAAGGGCCCAACTCCGTACTTCATGGGCAGGACAATGACCATGGGGAAATTCCAAGCCACAGCCGCACCGTCGCCGGCACCGGGTTTCCGGCTGGTGCGCTATTTTACCGTGGCGAACCTCACCGCGTTTCTGCTGGTCGTTGCCCCGTTGCTGTACATCGAGTTCCGGGAAAGCGATTTTTTCAAGCAGGTGGCGCAGGAGCAAAGCGCGTTCTTCAAGCAGGGGCAAGATAATTTCGCGCAGCAGCACGACGCAGCCGCCCACGCCGACCTGCTGAGCATGCATGAAGCGGGCAACGTCAACCTGACGCGGTTGTTCGCGAACGCGCTGTGGGAGAAAGACTTCGCGCCGTTCGTCGCCAAGGCGCAGCGCATTCCCGTCGATCAGTGCCGCGCCACCGCCGGCGACAAGACCGTGCCGCCGGACGAGAAGCAGGCCTGCTACGCCGGAACCGGCAAGCAGATCATGGCGTTCCTCGAATTCCGGGCGCTCGACGCCAAAGTGTTCGACACGATGAAGAAAAGCGCCGTGGCCGGCAAGCCCGAAAGCCAACTGACCCACCGCGACAAGTTCAGCGCGTTCGAGGGCGCGTTCGAGAACCGCGACCTCATCGAAATCTACCTCCCCGTACTGGCTCCCGGCAGTGACAAGATCGCGGCGGTATTCGAAGTCTATTCCGACGTCACGCAATTCATCGAGCAGATCAAGAAGCTGAACGCCGAGAACCAAGCGTAAGTGCAACGGGCCGCGGCCACGAACGAGGACAACATGGACGCGAACACGAACCTGCTGCTTGCGATTATCCTCGGGCTGCTCGCGCTGCTCTACCTCGCGCTGTTCCTGATCGTGCGCCGCAGGCAGCGCATCATGGAAAAGCAGGACTTCGAGCGCAAGCGGGCCGAGTTGGCACTTCTGCGACAAAAGGACCTCTACAACGTCCTGTCACAGTCGAACAAGGCCATCGTTCGCATCGTCGGCCGCGACGAGTTGTTCGCGACCGTGTGCCGCGTCGCGGTCGAGCACGGCCGTTTCCGCTTCGCCTGGGTCGGGTTGATTGACAACGACGATCAACGGCTGAAGCCGATTGCCAGG
>CAKKSJ010000506.1 GCA_919902965.1 Burkholderiales bacterium | reverse complement strand
TCCCCCAAGGGGACTTCCTTCGGGGCGTAAATCCCCCAAGTCAGGGCTGTTGAAATACGCTTCCCACTGGGAGAGCGTCACGCTGAAGCGCACTTTCGTGTTAGGGAAGCGTTTTTCAACAGCCTGCTAGATACAGTTCAGCGCTCAGCGCTGGTCGAAGTCCTGATCGTCGCCGCTTCCACCTGCACCCGGTCCTCGCTGTCACCCAGCCAGATTTGCTGTTCCTGTATGGTGCAGTGCAGCTGCATAGTGCGCCGTGCCAGCTTAGCCAGCGCCTGGCTGGCGGACGGCGCTACGGACACCACGCTCAGATTGCCGCTGCGCGCGAGCTTGCTGCGGATTTGATCCCACCAGATGGCGGCGCCCTGACCGCCGTAGCTGTAGACAAAGACTGCGCGCGCGCGTCCGCAGGCCCGGCGTATGCGCTTCTCGTCGGGCTGGCCGACATCGATCCAGAGTTCGATGGCGCCGGTCAAATCCTTGCGCCAAAGATCGGGTTCGTCCTCGCTGCTCAGACCTTTGCCGAACGCGAGTGCATCGCTCGCGTGCAGCGCAAAGGCGAGCACGCGCATCATCATGCGCTCGTCGGTTTCCGACGGATGGCGGGCAATCGTGAGCGCGTGCTCGCGGTAATAATTGCGATCCATGTCGGCGATTTGCAGTCCGGCTTTGAATATCGTTGCTTTGAGGGCCACAGGCGCAATTTTCTTCTGGTGAAATGGCAACGGGGGCTTGCGCCCCCGTTGGTCTGGATCTGCGTCCTCAGCTAGCTGACTGCGAGGACACGCTCACTCGATTTTTGCCTTGGCGCGCAGCTCGGCGACTGCTTTCTGAAACAACTGTTCCCGCAGGCGTTCCTCGATCTTGGGCTTGACCTGGTCGTAATCGGGAAATTTTGCCGTACGCACATCTTCGAGTTGAATGACATGCCAGCCAAACTGGGACTGCACCGGTGTCTCGGTATATTTGCCTTTCTCCAGTTTCACCATGGCGTCGGAAAAGGGTTTGACAAACCCGCCCGGCGCATTCCAATCGAGATCGCCGCCTTGGTCCTTGGAGCCGGCATCCTTGGAGGCTTTCGCGAGCTCCGCGAATTTATCGCCTTTCTTCAACTTTTCGATAATGTCTTTTGCCTCGGATTCTTTCTCCACCAGGATGTGGCGCGCCTTGTACTCCTTGTCACCAATGCTCGACTTGATTTTCTCGTATTCTGCCTTCAGCGCTGCCTCGCTTACGGGGTGCTGCTTCAGATAATCGGCATGAAAGGCCTGGGCCACGATATTGGCGCGCGTGACTTCGATCTGGGCGACGGTATCCGGGTTCTTGTTGAGGCCTTTGCGATTGGCTTCCTGATTGATGACTTCCAGCGAAATGAGATTTTCGCGTATCGCGGCGCGCAGTTCCGGCGTGTCCTTGCGCCCCTGTGCCTCCTGGGCGCGCACGATGGCATCCACCCTGTTCTTGGGGATGGCAACGCCATTGACGCTTGCGATCTTGGCGCTTGCGCCGGCGGCCTGCGCCAGGGCCAGTCCCGGCAGGCAGAGTGCGAGGGCCAGGGCAAAAGTCAGGCGGGAGAGTGTGGGTTGCATGCTTGTTCCTTCTGAATTGCTGCGGTTGTCAGGAATTGTCCGGCTCGTCCGGCGCGTAGGCGCGGATGGCGAGCGCGTGGATTTGCTGCTGCATCATGGGGCCGAGCGCCGCATAAATCAGGCGGTGGCGCGCCAGCGTGTTCTTGCCGGAGAATTGCGGCGAGACGATGGTGAGCGAGTAATGGCCGCCGCCGCCCTTGGCGCCTTCATGACCGGCATGCAGGGCGCTGTCGTCCCTGAGTTCCAGCCGGCTGGGCTGCAGTGCAGCCAGCCTTTGCTCGATGGCCTGGGCAATAGTCATGGCAGTCTCATTCCGGTTCCTTCTGTTCCACGTATTTGGCCAGGAACAGGCTTTGTGCAATCACGAATGCGAGCATCAGACCC
This sequence comes from Burkholderiales bacterium, assembly GCA_919902965.1. Classification (GTDB taxonomy): domain Bacteria; phylum Pseudomonadota; class Gammaproteobacteria; order Burkholderiales; family SG8-39; genus 2-12-FULL-64-23. The sequence goes on along the minus strand of CAKKSJ010000506.1, from coordinate 2,723 downwards.
ATGCCGCCAAACAGCTTGAAATTGACCCAGGTGTCTGTAGGAAAATTGAAGGCTACATAGAGGTTGAGCACACCCATGCCGGCGAAAAAACCGACCCAGCTGAAATTGAGCTTGCTCCAGGCCAGATCCGGCAGCTGAATCTTTTCCCCGAGCATGGCGCGCATCAGGTTCTTGTGGAAAACCAGCGCGCTTACGCTCAGAACCGAGGCGAACAGCCAGTACAGCACCGTCGGTTTCCATTTGATGAACGTTTCGTCGTGCAAGAGCAGGGTGGCGCTGCCGAACACCACGATGATCGCGAGGCTCACCCACAGCATTGCGTCGATCTTGCGCCCGCGCAGCCACAGCCAGCCGATCTGGGCAAAGCTGGCGGCAATCGCGACTGCAGTGGCGACGTAAATCCCCTGCAGTTTGAAGGCGATGAAAAACAGAATGACCGGAAACAGGTCGAACAAAAATTTCATGGGCGTGGATTATAGCAGGGGCGCCGGTGCGCGCGTGCCGGCAGGGCAGTAAGGGATGCGCAAGCGATTGAGTGCACGGGCTTATTTCTCGAATTTCAGCGAGGCGGAATTGATGCAATAGCGCAGCCCGGTGGGTGCGGGCCCATCATTGAATACATGTCCAAGGTGCGCATCGCAGCGCGCGCAGCTTGCCTCGGTGCGCAGCATGAAATGACTGTAATCTTCTGCGGTGTTCACGGCATCCGCTGTCAGCGCCTGCCAGTAGCTCGGCCAACCCGTAGCAGAATCGAATTTGTGCGCGGAACTGAACAGGGGCGAACCGCAACAGATGCAGTGATAGCTGCCCGCATCCTTGCAATCATGGTACTTGCCGCTGAACGGGCGCTCGGTGCCCTTGCGGCGCGTGACCTCGTATTGCTCGTCGCTGAGCTGTTTGCGCCATTCGGCCTTGGATTTCACTATTTTTTCGGTCATTGCAGTCGGCATCCTGCCAGCGTCAGTCGGATTGGACAGGCGCAATCATACAGGGTTGCAGTCGCGCGGAAATTTCCCTTAGCTGCCGTTACATTACAATTGGGCGATTCGTCAACCTGGAGAACAAGCATGCCCATGGTCAAGCTGGTCGAATACGAGAATGCTGCGCCCGAGGTCAAAGCCGTGTTTGATGACATCATGGCGACGCGCAACACCGACTGGGTGAATAATTTCTGGAAGACCCTGGCGAGCCATCCACCCACGCTCAGGCGCATCTGGGCCGGGGTGAAAGAAGTGATGGCGCCCGGCAAGCTCGATCCCCTGACCAAGGAGATGATCTATGTCGCAGTGAGCGCCACCAACAACTGCGAATACTGCATCCACTCCCACATCGCCTCGGCGCGGGCGAAGGGTATGAGCGATGAAATGCTCGGCGAAGTCCTGGCGGTGGCCGGCATGGCGAATCAGACCAACCGGCTCGCCAACGGCTATCAGGTTCCGGTCGACCCCCAGTTCAAGGCCGCCGCTTAAGAAGAGCAACTGACCGATAGCGGCGCCGCTCCGCGCGACATCCTGTGTAACGAAGTGCCTTTGGTATTCGCGGGTGAACTCTACGCGACCGCGTCATGGGCGGGTGTGATCGCGTTCATCGCGCTGCTGCACGCAGGCGTCGCCGGCACTAGCGCGGCCCTGCTGGCAATGGCGGCGGTTTTTCTCACCCGGATCGCGGCCATCCACTGGCGCCTTACATTGCCCAGCTTCGCCGCCAGAACCTGAGAGCAGAGCGGCTGCGGCAGACTCAATCGGGGAGGCGGTAAGCCTGTTCCCGGAATAAGCGCAAGCAGGCGTCGGCGACTATCGGATCATAGGCGCTGCCACGCCCGTGCTCGATCTCCGCCAGGGCTTTGTCGATGCCCAGCCCCGCGCGGTAGGGCCGGTGCGCGGACATCGCTTCGACGACATCGGCCACCGCCAGGATGCGCGCCTCGATCAGGATTGCCTCGCCCTTGAGACCTTGCGGATAGCCGCTGCCGTCCATACGCTCGTGATGTTGCAGGGCGATTTCAGCCACCGGCCAGGGAAATTGCACTGTTTTCAGCGCATCGTAGCTCGCTTGCGCATGGCCCTGAATCAACTGGAACTCGATCGGGCTGAGCTTGCCCGGCTTGGACAGAATCTCCGCCGGAATTGCAATGGTGCCGATGTCGTGCAGATAGCCGCTAACGCGCAGGCCCTCGATGCGTTGGGGATCGAAACCCAGCTCGGTGCCGATCGCTACCGCGATTTGCGCCACCCGCCGCTCGTGGCCCGCCCGGTACGGATCGCGCAGTTCGCTCAGGGTCGTTGCCAGCTCGACCGTGCTCAACAACGCGGCTTCGAGTTGATGGAGATAGCGCTGGATTTCTTCCTCGGCGCGTTTTTTCTCGGAGATGTCCTGCAGCAGACCGATCACCGCCGGCCGGCCGAGGTAGGTTGCGCAGGTTCCGTGCAAACCGACTTCAACCGCCGAGCCGTCCTTGCGCAGCGCGGTAAAACTGTAGCTGATGCTTTGCGTTTCGCCGGCGAGCAGCCGTCGGTTATTTTCCGCGACGGTGGCGCGGTCTTTCTCGGCAATCAATGGCGCAGGATCGCGCCCGATCAATTCCTCGGTTGAGCCAAAGCCGCGTATTTCGGCGAAGCGCGGATTGACGTAGGCGAATTTGCCGTCCTGAATGATGTAGATGCCGGCGATCGACTGTTCGACCAGGCCGCGGAACTGCTCTTCCGCTGCGCGCAGTTCTGTCT
>CAKKSJ010000505.1 GCA_919902965.1 Burkholderiales bacterium | reverse complement strand
GGTCGCGGTGTTCTTCACCGGCGACGAACTGGTGATGCCGGGCGAGCCGCTGCCGGCTGGCCGCATCTACAATTCCAACCGCTTTACCCTGAACGGACTGCTGCAACAGCTGGGCTGCGAAGTCGGCGACTATGGCATCGTCCCCGACCAGCTGGACGCGACGCGCAAAGTGCTGCGCGAGGCCGCTGCCGACAATGATCTCATCGTCACTTCGGGCGGTGTTTCCGTAGGCGAAGAAGACCACGTCAAGCCGGCGGTCGAGGCGGAAGGCCGGCTCAATATGTGGAAAATCGCGGTCAAGCCGGGCAAGCCCCTCGCGTTTGGCGAGGTCAATGCGGCTAACGGGCGCAAGGCGCATTTCATCGGTTTGCCCGGCAATCCGGTATCGAGTTTCGTGACTTTCCTGGTGTTCGTGCGGCCTTTCATCCTGCGCTGCCAGGGCGCCGTCCGGGCCGAGCCGCTCAGCTATGCGCTGCGCGCCGATTTCGACTGGACGCAGCCGGATTCCCGGAGAGAGTTTCTGCGCGTAAAATCGAATCCAGCCGGCGGACTCGATCTATTCCCCAACCAGAGCTCGGCGGTACTGACTTCGGCGGTGTGGGCCGACGGCCTGATCGACAATCCGGCCAGGCACGCGATCCGCCGCGGCGACATGGTGAAGTTCCTTCCGTTCTCGGAGCTGTTCCTATGAGTATCAGAATTATCTACTTTGGCAGGCTGCGCGAGGAAATGGGCATAGCCGGCGAACTGTTCGAACTTCCGCCGGAAGTCGGCGACGTCGAAAGCCTGCGTGCGCGACTGTTGGCGCGCGGCGGCGCCTATGCCACGGCGTTTGACCCGCGCAAGGCGGTACGCTTTGCGGTCAACCAGGATATTGCCCGCAACAATACGCCGATCAAGCTGGGTGACGAAGTCGCGTTCTTTCCGCCGGTGTCCGGAGGCTGAATGGCCGTGCGGGTGCAGCAGGAGGATTTCGATGTCGGCGCTGAAATCGCCGCATTCCGCCGCGCCGATCCCGGCATAGGCGCCATCGCGAGTTTTATCGGACTGGTGCGCGACGTGAATGAAGGCGACGCGATCGCGGGCCTGTCGCTGGAGCACTATCCAGGCATGACCGAGAAGGCGTTGGAGGGCATCGTTGCCGAAGCGAAAAGCCGCTGGGACATCATCGATGCGCTGGTAATCCACCGCGTCGGCGCGCTGAAGCCGCTGGACCAGATCGTACTGGTGGTGGTGAGCGGCGCGCACCGCGGCGCGAGTTTCGATGCCTGCGAATTCATCATGGACTACCTCAAGACCCGGGCGCCGTTCTGGAAAAAAGAACAGACCGCGCAGGGCGCGCGCTGGGTCGAGGCGAGCGCATCGGACGATCAGGCGGCGGAACGCTGGAGCGGGGCGCGGGCGAAATAAGCGCTGCTTTTCGCAATGGGCGTTGCCACCTGCCGGAATAGATTTCCAGTATCATGGTCGCAGTCACAAGGAGATGGCATTCCTCCTTTAACCGCCGCAAGGCTGATGATGCCTACCTGACCGCCGGAGCGTTGGCGGCTGCGTAGGCGCACTCCCTTTGCCTGCCTTGCCGCTTGTCCTCCTGCATTGTTCAACAAGAAAAAGGAAGATAAGTGTCTCTTACCGGATTTATCGCCGTCGGCAGCGGTGCCGCCGTTGGCGCCTGGCTGCGCTGGTGGCTGGGCATGCTGCTCAATCCTGTTTTCCCCACGTTGCCGCTCGGAACGCTCGCGGCCAATCTCATCGGCGGTTTCCTCATAGGGCTCGCGATGGGCTTCGTTGCGCAATACGAGGCGATGCCGGTGGAGGTGCGCCTGCTGCTGATGACAGGATTCCTCGGCGGACTGACGACCTTTTCCACTTTTTCCGCCGAGACGGTCACGCTGCTGCTGCGGCAGCAGTACGGCTGGATGGCGATGATCATCGCTATTCATGTAACCGGCTCCGTACTCATGACGGTCGCCGGTCTGAACGTGGTACGGCTTGCCTACAGGGGGATCGCATGAACGGTACTTATCTGCGCTTTTACATGCACGAGAACCGCAAGCACCGCCACCTGCTGCTGTACGAGTGGCTGCTTGAACAGGCGAAGAAAATGGGCATCCACGGCGGCTCGGCGTTCCGCGCGATCGCCGGATACGGGCGGCACGGCGTGCTGCACGAGCAGCATTTCTACGAACTCGCAGGCGACCTGACCGTGGAAGTCGAATTCATGATTTCGGAGGACGAAGCGCGCAAGTTGCTCGACCTAGTGAAAGCCGAGAAGATCCATGTCTTCTACGCCAAGACCGAAGCCGAGTTCGGGATACTGGACGCAAACCGCGTTTAAGCTGGATCAATTTATTGCGCAACGCTGCCCGGTTTTGGTTGACTGCGGGCAGCCAGGCGCGCAGTCTAGAGTGCACTGTGCCTAACTCCGGAAATCGGATGCAGAAACCGTTCGCAAAATGCGTGCTGTCGCTGGCCTTGGCGCTTGCCGCATCGGCAGCTTATGCGCGGGATCCTGCGCCGGACGCACTGCTGCGCGCGGCTACCGAGGATGTAATCGATAAAATGAAACAGGAGCAGGAATTTCCTGTATCTGGCCCGGTGCGCGTCGAGGACTTGCTGCATATCAGTGTCCTGCCACTGTTCGATTTCGCGCATATGACGCAACTGGCGGTGGCGCGCAACTGGCGCCTGGCGACGCCGGTACAACAAGACCTGATCACCGAAGAATTCAAGACGCTGCTGGTGCGCACCTATGCAACCGCGCTCGAAAATTATCGCGGCGAGCCCGTTGTATTCAAGCGCTTGCGCCCGGCGCAGCCTGACACCCATGTAACGGTCCGATCCGAAGTGGGACAGCCGGGCAGGGAACGCACGACCCTGGACTACGAGATGGAGAAGACAGCGGCGGGATGGAAAATCTACAACGTCAAGATTGCGAACCTGTCCCTGGTCAGCGCCTATCGCGACGTGTTTGCCGAAAAAGTACGCGAGGGCGGTGTGGAAGGGCTGATCGTATTCCTCGTGAACGAGAACCGCGGCGGCGCATCGAGATTCAATTCCATCAAGGCCGCGTTCTGGGAAAAATCCCGGCTGGTCTATGCGATCATGAAAAACGTGCTCCAGGGCAGCCCGAAATAATTCGCAGGATTCCGCGTTCGGATCCGGCACGCTCCCCGTTCAAGCCGAACGCTTGAAAATCCACAATTTGGCCGCATCTGGAAGGCAATGAATCCAGGGAATTGGCCATGCGCTTAGACAAACTCACCACCAAGTTCCAGCAGGCGCTCGCCGACGCGCAGAGCCTGGCTGTGGGCAACGACAATCCGTATATCGAGCCGGTGCATGTGCTCTCCGCCTTGCTCGCGCAGGAGGACGGCGGCACGGCTTCGCTGTTTGCGCGCGCGGGCGTCAATGTGACTCGTCTGCGCGACGCCCTCAAAGCGGCGATCGCCCGCCTGCCCAAGGTGGAAGGCCAGGGCGGCGAAGTGTCGATTTCGCGCGAACTGACCAATCTGCTCAATCTCACCGACAAGGAAGCGCAGAAACGCGGCGACCAGTTCATCGCCTCGGAAATGTTCGTGCTTGCCCTGGGCGATGACAAGGGCGAGGCCGGCAGGTTGCTGCGGGATGCGGGCGGCAGCAAGAAGGCGCTGGGCCAGGCGGTCACGGAATTGCGCGGCAGCGAGAAGGTATCTAGCCCCGAGGCCGAGGGCAGCCGCGAGGCGCTGAAAAAATTCACCATGGACCTGACCGAACGCGCGCGCGCGGGCAAGCTCGACCCGGTGATCGGGCGCGACGACGAGATCCGCCGCGTGATCCAGATCCTGCAGCGGCGCACCAAGAACAACCCGGTGCTGATCGGCGAGCCCGGCGTGGGCAAGACCGCAATCGTCGAGGGCCTGGCGCAGCGCATTGTCAACGGCGAAGTGCCCGAGACGCTCAAAAACAAGCGCGTGCTGTCGCTGGACATGGCAGCCTTGCTGGCCGGCACCAAGTACCGTGGCGAATTCGAGGAGCGCCTGAAGTCTGTGCTGAAGGAACTGGCGCAGGACGAAGGCCAGACCATCGTGTTCATCGACGAGCTGCACACCATGGTCGGCGCGGGCAAGGCCGAAGGC
>CAKKSJ010000504.1 GCA_919902965.1 Burkholderiales bacterium | reverse complement strand
TGCGCGCTACGCCGCGAAGCTCTCGATCCCCCTCGAGGGGAAAGTCCTCCTGGGGGACGCGCGCCCACCGTGTTTTCTGCACCGATGAAAAGCACATCCGTGCAGAAAACACGATTATGGTTAAGGACCACAGGAGCTTGGACTTGCCTTTATACAAGATCACCGATTGCGTGCGGATGTGGTTTCCATCCGCACGCAATCGGTGATCCGCGCGGACAGTTTCTCGCCCGCGCAAAATCGACGCTAAGGGAATTGCCTTGAAACTCGTTCTATTCGATCTGGACAACACCCTGCTCTCTGGCGACAGCGACTACGAATGGGCACAGTTCCTGATCGAGCAGGGGGTGCTGGAGCGCGCGAGCTACGAGCACCGCAATCAGGAATTCTTCGACCAGTACAAGAGCGGCAAGCTGGATATCTACGCTTTCCTCGACTTCCAGCTGGCGCCGCTGGCGCAGTACCCGCGGGCGCAGTTGGACGGCTGGCAGCAGCGCTTCATGACACAGAAAATCCTGCCTATCGTTCCTGATTCGGCTCGAAAATTAGTCAGCCAAAGCGTGCAGGCAGGGCACCTGTGCGCCATTGTCACCGCCACCAATTCCTTCGTCACCGCGCCGATCGCGCGCGAGTTCGGCGTGGCGCATCTCGTCGCCACTGAACCAGAGCAGATCGGCGGCAGATTTACCGGCAAGCTCGCGGGCACGCCTTGTTTTCGTGAAGGCAAGATCACGCGCGTGGAGCAGTGGCTCGCTACGCAGGGAAAACATTGGGCCGATTTTTCGGAAACCTGGTTTTACAGCGATTCCCACAACGATCTGCCGCTGCTGGAACGGGTCTCCCACCCGGTTGCGGTTCGCCCCGATCCCCCGCTCAGAAAAACGGCGCTGGAGCGCGGCTGGGAGATCATCGCCCTCGACTAGCCGGCGGCGCGTTTGCGGGGGATTTCACATTGCGCCTTAAGTGCTGTCGCATGCGTGTAGCGATCATTGCGCGCTGCGCCGCGAAGCAAGTCCTCCCGGGGGACGCGCGCCAACCGTGTTTTCCGTACGGATGAAAAGCACATCCGTACGGAAAACGAAGTTTCAGTGAAGGCTAATGCGCGAAGCGCGTTATGCCGGAACTAAAAAACGGTTATTGGTAAATAACAAAGCCGGCGTTGGGGTTAATACAAGATCATCGATTGCGCGCGGATACGCTTTTCATCCGTGCGCAATCGATGATCCGCGCGGATGGTTTCTCGTCCGCGCAACGGCTCACCTCTGCAACAGCAGGTGCGCGATTTGAGTCGCAACGTATAGATCGCTTCCGCAGGGCCCAATTAAGGTATTATGCGACCCACGGCCTCGGCTCCGATCTGTATGCTTCTGAACGATCTGAAGGCTTTATTACACACGCAAGCCTGAATCCGCTGGCAGATCCCGCTCCCAACAGCCCGTTCCCGCAATTGATCAAGAAATTCATCCGCCGCATGTTCAACATGGGCGCCGAACCCCAGCCCAAGATCTACCGGCGCGACAAGCACGGCATCGCACGCAGTTCCATCAGCCGCGGCGCGCTGAAGGTGTGCGAAATTCTGCAGGCGCATAACTTCTCCGCCTACATTGTCGGCGGCGCGGTGCGCGACCTGCTGCTGGGCGTCGTTCCCAAGGACTACGACGTCGCCACCGATGCGCATCCGGATGAGGTGCATCGCCTGTTCCGGCGCTCGCATCTGATCGGCCGGCGCTTCAAGCTGGTGCACGTACTGTTCGGTTCGGAGACCGTGGAGGTGTCCACTTTCCGCGCCGGCGAAGGCGGCGAATCCGACGAGCACGGGCGCTTGTTGCGCGACAACGTATACGGCACGCGGGTGCAAGACGCGGCGCGGCGCGATTTCACTGCCAACGCCCTGTATTACGACCCGCACGACGAAACCGTGCTCGACTACCACGGCGGCTTTGCCGATGTGCGCAAGAAAACCATGCGCATAATCGGCGACCCGATTCTGCGTTTTCGCGAAGACCCGGTGCGCATGCTGCGCGCCGTGCGCTTTGCAGCCAAGCTCGGCTTTGGCATAGACCAAAAAACGCGGGCGCCGGTCCGCCAGCTGGCAAACCTGCTCGAGAACGTGCCCGCGGCGCGCCTGTTCGAGGAGATGTTGAAGTTGCTGCTTTCGGGCCATTCGGCGGCCTGCCTGGCGCAATTGCGCAAGGAGGGCCTGCACCGCGGCGTGCTGCCGCTCCTGGATGTGATCGTGGAGCAACCCCTGGGCGAGCGCTTCCTGCGACTCGCGCTGGACCAGACCGATACGCGCATCCGTAACGGAAAGTCGGTTTCACCAGCTTTTCTATTCGCCGCCCTGCTGTGGCACGAGACGCTGGCTGCGTGGAAGCTCAACGAGTCCAAGGATATGCGCAGCATCCCCGCGCTGTACCTCGCCATGGAGCAGGTGCTGGACGCTCAGACCGACAAGCTGTCGATTCCGCGGCGATTCACCACGACCATGAAGGAAATCTGGTCGCTGCAGCCGCGTCTGGAGCAGCGTTCGGGCAAACGCGCCCTGCTGCTCCTCACCCACCCGCGCTTTCGTGCCGGCTACGATTTCATGCTGCTGCGCGCCGAAAGCGGCGAGGTTCCGATGGAACTGGCCAACTGGTGGACTCGTTTTCAGGACGCGGAACTCGAAGAGCGCAACGCCATGCTGATTCCGGAAACGGCAGCAAAAAAACGGCCGCGCCGCAGGCGCAAGAGCAGATCCGCCGACACGCCCGAAGTGACGCCCGTCCCGGTCGATCCGGGCAACTAGCTGCGGCGCACGCCGGCTGTACAGGGATTTCCTCAGAGATGCTCCGCTTTCCGGTCATACGCACCCTGGTCTGCGTTTAACGCAGATGCATACCGCCTTCATCGCTTTGGGCAGCAATCTCGGCGACCCCGAGAAGATGGTACGCGAGGCAATCGCGGCCCTGGCGGAGTTGCCGCAAACGCGGCTTGCGGCCGCTTCTTCGCTCTATCGCAGCGCGCCAGTAGAAGCTCCCGGCCAGCCCCAATTCGTCAATGCGGTGGCGCAAGTACATACCGAGCTCGCGCCGCAGCCGCTGCTCGCGGCACTGCTCGCGATCGAAAACCGCTATGGCCGCGAGCGTTCATTTCGCAATGCACCGCGCACGCTCGACCTGGACTTGCTGCTCTACGATGCGCAATGCCTGGACGAGCCGGGACTGAGCCTGCCCCATCCGCGCATGCACCTGCGCGCCTTCGTGCTCGCACCGCTGCTGGAACTCGCCCCCGCCTGCATCCTTCCGGGCCTGGGACCGGCAGCGGACTGGTTCGCGCGCTGCAGCGATCAGCACGTGCTCAGGCTGGCACCATGAGCGCGAATCCGGGCGCAGTCGCGCAGCAGACCGCGGCTGCGCAGCCGCGGCCGGAGGATGCATGAATGCGTGCACACGCCCGGCACAATGCCTGATCCGCGATTAACGCCAACGCGGGTCCATGTAGCGGCTGTGATGTGTATCATGGGCGCCTTGCAACGGCGCTATCCTTCCTGATGGAAAAGTACCGCTACATCGTCGTCGAAGGCCCCATAGGCGTAGGCAAGACCAGCCTCGCGCAGCGCCTGGCCGAGCATCTGCATGCCGGACTGCTGCTGGAACGTCCGGAGGAGAACCCGTTCCTCGCGCGCTTCTACCAGGAAATGGAGCGCTATGCACTGCCCGCGCAGTTGTTTTTCCTGTTTCAGCGCCTCAACCAGTTGCGCGAGCTCGCCCAGATCGACCTGTTCAGCCAGGTGACGATTGCCGATTTTCTGCTCGACAAAGATCCGCTGTTCGCGCGCCTCACCCTCAGCGACGACGAGTTGCATCTGTACCAGCAGATCTATACGACGCTTTCGCCGCAGGCACCGCGGCCGGACCTGGTGATCTATCTGCAGGCGGAAACGGAAACGCTGGTGGAGCGCGTCAAGCGCCGCGGCGCGGAGTTCGAGCGGCCGATATCAGAGGCGTACCTTGCCACGGTCGCGGACGGCTACAATCGGTTTTTTTACCACTACACCGGCACGCCGGTGCTCATCGTCAATTCCGAGCGGCTCAATTTCGTCGATCGGCCGGCCGATTTCGAATTGCTGCTGGAGCGTGTGGCAGGCATGCGCGGACAGCGCGAATTTTTCAACCTGGGCGAATAAGAACCTCAACACATGGATATCGTCACCTCGGTCACGGCATTGCGCGAACGGCTGCAGCGCGAACCCAACAACGTCTTCGTGCCCACCATGGGCAATCTGCACGAAGGCCATATCGATCTGATACGCGTCGGCAAACCCAAGGCCGCATGCACTGTGGTGAGTATCTTCGTCAACCGGCTGCAGTTCGGACCGAAAGAGGATTTCGAGCGCTACCCGCGCACCTTTGAGAACGACTGCGCCAAGCTCGGGAGCGCCGGCGTTGACGTGGTGTTCGCTCCGGACGAAAAGGAAATCTATCCCGAGCCGCAGACCTTCGCGGTCGAACCGTCCGATCTGCAGAACATCCTCGACGGCGAGTTCCGTCCGGGCCACTTTCGCGGCGTCGCCACGGTGGTGCTGAAGCTGTTCAATATGGTCATGCCGCATGCGGCGATTTTCGGCAAAAAAGACTACCAGCAATATCTGGTGCTGCGCGACATGGTGCGCCAGTTCGCGCTGCCGGTGGAAATCATCCCGG
>CAKKSJ010000503.1 GCA_919902965.1 Burkholderiales bacterium | reverse complement strand
CAGCCCGCGCTCATCAGACAGCTTCGCTGGCTTCGTGCCACGCTTCGCATTGCGTACCGCGGTATCGGTCAGGGGCATAGTGTCCTCACACTGTCAATTTAGTCAGAAGCACTTTGACTGCTCGCGCCTCTTCGGGAGTCAGGCACATCACGGCGCGACCTTTCCAGATTTCCACTGTGCCATCTATCGAAGCGGAAAGCTTTACGGTTGATGCGTCCATTGCCGCTAGGTGTTCGGACTTATCACGGACTTTTTCTTGCCGTCGTACTGCAGACGGGTCTATCCCTTGTGCCAGTAGTTGCCGCGCTCCGTCGCGCTTCTGCCGGGCACTGGCGATCGACACGCCCGGATAGATGCCGAGTGCGAGCGTCTTCCCCTTACCGCCAAATCGATACTTCAAGCGCCATAGTTTGCCCCCGGTCGGCGATACCTCCAGATACATGCCGCCGCCGTCGAAAATACGGGTCGCTTTTGCGCCTGCCTTGACATTGCAAATATCAACATCGGTAAGGGGTGGTTTCCTCACGACAGTTACCCTGAGAGGCAGTGAATTACCCGGCAATCTACCCCGTCTGTTACCCGGATGTCAACGAATCATTCGGGACCGCTACGGACAAGAAAAAAGCCGTAATCATTGTTTTTATTTGGATTTACGGCCTTTATCGGATTGCTTTGGACTGGGTGATGGTGCCGGGTAGAGGAGTCGAACCTCCGACCTTCGCATTACGAATGCGCTGCTCTACCAACTGAGCTAACCCGGCCCGAGCGCCTGTCGGGCGCGACGATGCGATCAGAAGCATCAGGAAAGGGCGTCATTATATGCGCCGGAGCGCCCACTAACAAGGCGAACGCTGGCAGGCAAACTCCGGCGCATTTCTATGCGCGCCGGCAGACGCAGAGTGTGCGTCGCTTAGCGCCGATCAATGCCCCGGGCGGGTGCGCACGATAATGTCGATGCCTTCGGTGATCATGCCCGGCGGCAGCGGGGGTAGACCATCGATATGCACACCCGTCGCCGGGATGTCTGTGAGTTCCCCGCTGACGACATCGTAAAAATGATGATGCGCACTAATATTGGGATCGTAAAAGACTTTGTTCGGATCGACGATCAATTCGCGCACCATCCCGTTTTCTACGAACAGCTTGAGGGTGTTGTAAACCGTCGCTTTGGAGACTTCGGCATGGCGCGCATTAACCAGCGCCAGAATCTCGTCGGCCGAGGGGTGCTGCGGATTCTCGAACAAGGCAAAGCCTATCTCTATGCGCTGGTGCGTAGGATTAATGCCGTGGCGGCGCAGCATCTGCGTCACACTTTCACGAGTGTGCATTTGTAAGTCCATGTTTGGATTCTAAATTAGAATTTTGACTTTGTCTAACTCGAACAAACTGGCCAGGCTGCGGGCCGCAGTGTCAGGGAAACCTGCTGGACCTGATTTCGCGTTTCGACAACGGCTGCAGACACACAGGCCGAGCGGATACGCGACTGCACCACGGTGTTATGATGGGCCTGCAATATACGACAGACGGAGTTGCCGATGTACTTGCGCTTTCTTGGACTCTTGCTGCTGCTTCCCGTGCTTGCCAACGCGCAAATGTACCGCTGGATAGACGACGACGGGAAAGTACATTATTCCGACCGAGTGCCCGCATCCGGCGCAAGAAATTTACAAAAGCAGTCCATCTCCACCGCAGCGGGTACATCGCCTCTGCCTTACGCCCTGCAACAGGCGGCAAAGAATTTTCCGGTCGCACTCTATACCTCCGAGTCCTGCAAGGACACCTGCGTCCAGGCGCGCGAGTTTCTGAACAAGCGCGGCGTCCCCTACAGCGAACACATTGTCGCCGATGAGGCGGACATTGCAGAACTCAAGCAGCTTTCGGGCGAGAGTGTGGTTCCGGTAATGACTGTCGGGCGCGAGGTATATAAGGGCTTCGAGCGCGGAACCTACAAAGTCGCCCTGGACACCGCCGGCTATCCGGCAAGTTCGCTACTGCCGCCCGGCGTCGAGGCGCGAAAGCCCTTTGACAAGCCAGTGCGCAAGACGCCCCCCGCTGCCGGGGCCCAGGGAGCACCCGCGACGGCCTCGCAGGAAAGCGCAAATACAAGCGCGCCAAAATAAACGCGCGGGCGAGGGTTCAGTGCATCCTTAGGCGTTTGCCGACAAGTCCTTGGGAAGCGGGAAGGTCACACCCTCCTCCTTGCCCTTGAGTTGCGTCACCCGCTTCGCGCCCAAAGCCTGCAGCCTGGCGATGACTTCGAGCACCAGCACTTCGGGCGCCGAGGCGCCGGCGCTGAGGCCGACGCGCTCGCAACCCTGCAGCCACTCCGGACGCAGCTCGGCGGCCTTGTCGATCATGTACGCCCTCACCCCCAGGGTGTGGGCCACTTCGCGCAGGCGGTTGGAATTGGAGCTGTTGGGCGAACCGACCACGATCACCAGATCGCATTGCGGCGCCATGAATTTCACCGCGTCCTGGCGATTCTGCGTGGCGTAGCAGATATCGTCCTTCTTCGGCCCGACGATCAGCGGAAAGCGCCGTTTCAGCGCGGCGACGATCGCCGCGGCATCGTCCACCGACAGCGTGGTCTGGGTGACGTAGGCGAGCTGGCCCGCATCCCCGACTTCGAGGCGTTCTGCGTCCGCTATGGTTTCCACCAGATACATGCCCTGCGTCGCCTGCCCCATGGTGCCTTCGACCTCGGGGTGTCCGCGATGGCCGATCATGACGATGCCGCGGCCCTGCTCGCGCATCTTGGCAACTTCGACGTGCACCTTGGTCACCAGCGGGCAGGTGGCGTCGAACACCTTGAGGCCGCGCGCCTCGGCCTCGCGCCGGATCGCCTGCGACACGCCGTGCGCGCTGAATATCAGCGTGCTTCCGGGCGGCACCTCGCCCAGGTCCTCCACGAACACCGCGCCCTTGGCGCGCAGATCGTCGACCACGAACTTGTTGTGCACCACTTCGTGGCGCACGTAGATCGGCGCACCGTGCAGCTCCAGCGCGCGCTCGACTATGCTGATGGCGCGCTCGACGCCGGCGCAGAAACCGCGGGGATTGGCTAGCAGGAGTTCCATAACTAGACCTCGACGGATGAGTTGACGGACCGTGGGACAAATTCTGCGGATTCGCTCATCGCGCCGCACCAGCCCGCCTCGAGCCGGGCCGCAGACTGTCCAGCACCAGCAGCACGGCGCCTGCGGTAATTGCCGAATCGGCCAGATTAAACGCCGGCCAGTGCCATCCGGAAAAATGAAAATCGAGAAAATCGACGACGTAGCCCAGGGCGATGCGATCGATGACATTGCCGATCGCGCCGCCCAGGATCAAGGCGAGGGAAAGGCAGAACAGTTTGTCGCGCGCATGGCGCGCCAGCAGCAAGCTGATGATCACGATCGCGACCAGCGCAATGGCGATGAAAAAGCCGCGCTGCCAGCCGGCGGCGCTGGCGAGAAAGCTGAATGCCGCACCGCGGTTATGCACGAGCACCAGATTGAAAAACCCGCCGTAGGCACGCGCTTCGCCGTAGTGCAAACTGGTGCTGACCCAATATTTGCTCAACTGGTCGAGCAGCACCACCAAGAGCGCCAGCGCATACCAGGGCAGGAGCTTACGCATGCGCCCTCGCCTCGCCCGCGCCATACAAGTTGGACACGCAGCGGCCGCATAGCCCGGGGTGAGCCGCATCGGCGCCGACATCGGCCCGGTAGTGCCAGCAGCGTTCACACTTGGCCTGCGCGCTCGGGCTCACGATCAGCGCTTCTTCGGCGGCCGTGGCAACCGGCGTTAAGGTCGCGCTCGAGGTGATCAGCACAAAGCGCAAATCATTGTCCAGCGATTGCAGCAGCGCGAGCCTGTCGCCGCTGGCGCGGATCTCGACTTCGGCCTGCAGCGAGGAGCCGATTTTTCCGGCACTGCGCGCCTCCTCCAGCTGCTTTTGCACCTCGGCGCGCACGGCGCGGATGCTCCCCCAGCGCTCGAGCAGCGGCTGCGAATAATCTGTCGCCGGGAATTCGTCCCAGGTATGGGTGAACACCGTGACGTTCTCGTCCTTGCCGCCGCCGGCGAGCGAACGGATCTCTTCCGCAGTAAACGACAGGATGGGCGCCATCAGGCACTGCAGGCGCTGCAGGATCTGGTACAGCGCATTTTGCGCCGAACGCCGCGCCTTCGAGTCCTTGCCCGCGGTGTAAAGCCGGTCCTTAAGAATGTCGAGATAGAAACCGCCCATGTCCTCGGAGCAGAAGCTTTGCAACTTCTGCACCACGAAATGGAAATCGTAATTTTCGTAGTCGCGCACGATTTCCTGTTGCATGGACTGGGTCAGCGCGAGCGCATAGCGGTCGATCTCCAGCCATTCTTCCAGCGGCAGCGCATGCGCCTGAGGATCGAAGTCGGCGGTATTGGCGAGCAGGAAGCGCAGCGTGTTGCGGATGCGGCGATAGCTCTCCACCACGCGCTTGAGAATTTCGTCGGAAATCGACAGTTCACCCGAATAGTCGGTAGCTGCCACCCACAAGCGCAGGATTTCCGCGCCCAGGGTTCCGGCGATTTTCTGCGGCTCCAGCGTGTTGCCCAGCGACTTGGACATTTTGCGGCCCTGGCCGTCGACGAAAAATCCATGCGTGAGCAAGCCCTTGTACGGCGGCACACCGTTCAACATGCAGGAGACGAGCAAGGACGAATGGAACCAGCCGCGGTGCTGGTCCGAGCCTTCGAGGTACAGATCGGCCGGAAATTGCAGCTTGGCCCCGTGCGAGCCGGCATCTGCGCTTGCACCATCGGGCCCGCCCATCACCGTCTGGTGCGTAGAGCCGGAATCGAACCAGACGTCCAGCGTATCCTTGATCTTGAGGTAGTGCTCGGACTCCGCGCCGAGCAGTTCCTTGGCGTCCAGCGTCTGCCAGGTTTCGATGCCGCCCTGCTCCACGCGCCTGGCCACCTGCTCCAGCAATTCCGGCGTGCGTGGATGCAACTCGCTGGTTTCCTTGTGGATGAAAAAAGGCATGGGCACGCCCCACTGGCGCTGGCGCGACAGCGTCCAGTCGGGACGGTTGGCGATCATGCCGTGCAGGCGCGCCTGGCCCCATTGCGGATAAAAGCGCGTGTTCGCGATGCCGCGCAGCGCAGTGGCGCGCAAGGACTCCGCCGGTTTCTGACCCCTGAAACCCGGCGGCTCATCCATGGCGGCGAACCATTGCGTGCTGGCGCGATAAATGATCGGTGTCTTGTGGCGCCAGCAGTGCATATAGCTGTGCGCATAATCTTCCCGATGAAACAGTGCGCCGGCTTCCTCGATTTTTTTGACCACCTCCGGATTGGCCTTCCAGATCATCATGCCGCCGAAGAAGGGCAGCGTGGACGCGAATTTCCCGTCCGCCATCACCGGCGTGAGGATCTGATCGTCCTTCATGCCATAGCGGCGGCAGGAATCGAAGTCCTCGACGCCATAGGCGGGGGCGCTGTGCACGATGCCGGTGCCGGTATCCAGGGTCACGTATTCACCCAGATAGACCGGCGCAAGGCGCTCGTAGAACGGATGCCGGAACGCGATCAGCTCGAGCGCGCTGCCCTTGCAGGAGGCCAGCACTTTGCCGCTGAGGCCGTAGCGCGCAAGACAGGCGTCGCGCAGGTCCGCAGCCAGGATCAACATTCCGCGCCCGGTTGCGACCAGATTATAGACATGCTCCGGATGCGCGTTCAGCGCCTGATTGCCCGGTATGGTCCAGGGCGTGGTAGTCCAGATGACGATCCAGCCTTTTTCATCCGGCAGCTTGGCCAGACCGAAGGCCTGGGCGATTTTTTCCAGCTCGGCAAAACCGAAGCCGACATCGATGGCGAAATCTTTCCTGTCAGCATACTCGACTTCGGCTTCCGCCAATGCCGAGCCACAGTCAAAGCACCAGTTCACTGGCTTCAGGCCGCGGTAGACATAGCCTTTTTCGAGGATCTTGCCCAAGGTGCGGATTTCGTCGGCCTCGTTGCCGTAGGCCATGGTCTGATAGGGATGGTCCCAGTCGCCGAGCACCCCGAGGCGCCGGAAATCCTTTTTCTGCTGCTCGATCTGCTCAGCCGCATAGCCGCGGCACAGGCTTTGCGTTTTCTCCACCGCCAGGTTCTTGCCATGCTGCTTTTCGATTTCGCGTTCGATCGGCATGCCATGGCAGTCCCAGCCGGGCACATAAACGGCGTCGTAGCCGGCCATGTTGCGCGCCTTGACGATGATGTCCTTGAGTATTTTGTTGATCGCGTGGCCGAGATGGATATTGCCGTTGGCATAGGGCGGGCCGTCGTGCAGTATGAACTTTGGCCTTCCTTTGGACGCAGCGCGTATCGCCTCGTAGATTTTCTTGTCCTGCCATTCCTGCACCCAGCGCGGCTCGCGTTTGGCGAGATCGCCGCGCATGGGAAAGGGTGTGTCCGGAAGGTTCAGCGTGTTCTTGTAATCAGCCATTTTGCTTTGCCAGGGTTTCAATTGGTCGGATAGGTTTCAGCTGCACAAAATCGGTCTGCGGCGGGTGCATTCATGCACGCGCGTTCGCGGCCAGGAAGGCTTTGGCAATGTCGCAATCCTCGGCGATGCGCGCCTTGAGCGACTCGAGGCCGGCAAATTTTTCTTCGTCGCGAATTTTGTGCAGGAAATCGACGCGCAAGTGCTGGCCATAGAGGTCACCGGAAAAATCGAACAGGTGCACTTCCAGTTTGGCGCGCCCGCTGTCGTCGACCGTCGGACGCAGCCCCAGGCTCGCCGCGCCGTAGCGCACCTGGCCCGCGCCGTCGAGGGTGCGCACCGCAAAAATACCGTACAAGGGCGGGCGATTGTGGCGCAACTGCACATTGGCCGTGGGATAGCCGATCTGCCGGCCGAGCCGGTCGCCTTGCACTATGCGGCCGCTGATGCTGTAAGGTCGGCCGAGCAGCGCTTCGGCCTCGGCCAGACGGCCGGCGGCGAGCGCCGCGCGCACTGCGGAACTCGATACACGCACCCCCTCCTGCGCCACCGTGGACATCGCCTCCAGCCCGAAACCGTGCTGGGCGGAAGCCTGCTGCAGCAGCGCGAAATTGCCGGCGCGGCGGGCGCCGAAACGGAAGTCGTCGCCGATCAGCAGCCAGCGCATGCCCAGCCCTGCGAGCAGCACCTGTTCGATGAAGTCCCGCGGAGAGACACTCGCATAGGCCCGGTTGAAGCGGCTGACTTGCACACACTCGACGCCGTGTGCCGCGAGCAATTCCAGCTTTTCCCGCAGGGACGTGAGACGCGTCGGCGCGGTTCGCGGCGCGAACAGTTCCAGCGGATGCGGTTCGAAGGTGAGCACGCAAGCCCTCATACCCAGCGCGCGCGCCTGCTCCTTGAGACGCGCGAGCATGGCCTGGTGGCCGCGGTGTACGCCGTCGAAGTTGCCGATGGTCAGTGCTGTCGGCAACTGGCTGCGCGCGGAAATAGTGCGCCTAACCCGCATGTTCAGGATCTGCCCCGCAAAGCTAAAATCCTGAATTATAGCGGCTTTCCACCACCTTTTGGATGCGAATCCCGCGCCTGCCGCGCGTAGCCGAGCTCAACGCATCGCGCCGGCGCGCGCGGCGGGCAAACGCCTAAAGGCGAAGAAAAGCGCGGCGAGGAGAAACAGGGAAAACCAGATGATCGACCACTCGGGCACCTGCAAGCCCAGGATAGGCTCCTGCGGTGTCGTGCATTCCCCGCTCGCATGCAGCAGCCAAGGCAATAGCTTGGCCGTGGGCAGCTCGTTGACGAACTGCTCCAGCACATCGATGCCACAGCCGAATTTCGGGTGATACAGTACCCATACGTGACGCACCGCGACGCCCAGGCCGGCCAGGGCCGCGAGCGCCAGCACTGCGAAATAAGCGGCTGCGCCGCTGCCGCGCGGCTGGCGTATCGCCGCCGTCACTGCGATCAGTGCGACAAGCAGAAATGCTGCGCGCTGCAGCACGCACAAAGGACACGGCGCCTGGCCTTTCAAGTGCTGCAACACCATTGCTTCCGCGAGCAGCGCAAAGGCAATCAGAGCGAAGCCTGCAAACACCTGCCTCGGGCTCCACTCGAATTTCATCATGCAAAGTCCGCCATTTGCCCTTAGTTAAGCTTGGGATTGAGCGTGTAGCTGCCGGTGAGGCTCGCCTTGGCAAGCACGTGGCCCTCGATCGCCTTCAGCACCTGCGGACCATTGAATGTGCCGCTCAGCTCGCAGCGCGCGCAGTCGAGCGCATACAGCGTGAATACGTAGTGATGCATGATCTCGTCGTTCCAAGGCGGGCAGGGTCCGTCGTAGCCGAAGTATTTGCCATCCATGTCCTTGTCCCCGGCGAACCAGCCGGTGTAGTCGTTCAGCCCCTGGCGCGCGCCATGCTTCGCCTCCGGCCCGGCTTTCCCGCGTGCGCTGACACCTTCTGAAAACTCCCCTTCTGCAATCGCGCTCGAGCTCGCCGGAAGGTCGACCAGCACCCAGTGATAAAAATCCACTCGCGGCAGACTGGCCGGAACGCTGCGCCTCTCTTTGTTTACATCATCGCCCTTGCTCGGCACATCGCGGTCATGGCAGATCATCACGAAAGACTTGGTGCCGGCCGGCGCATCGCTCCAGCTCAACTGCGGGTTGCGGTTGGACGAGAGCGCTATGTGCTCGGTCGCATGCGGCACGGCAAATGCATAGGCGCCGGGTATGCGTTGATTGCCGCCAAAGCTGGAACTTTCAAGTTTCATTTGCCACCTCCTGCCAAATTAAGATTACAGTGCAATAGCCGCCAATTTTGCGCAAAAGCAGCAAGTGGAAATCGTCACGCTGCTTGGATTCGAGGTCTGCGTATTAGTTCAGCCGCGCGCACACCAGTCGCAGCGCCGCAGCCTTGCTCCGGATCTCCTCGGCGTCCGGTGCATCCGGGCGCCGCTCCAGGTAGTCCTGCAAATCGGCAAGCGCGGCGCGGAAACAGTCGAGCTTGTAATAGGCGAGACCCCGGTCGCGCACCTCCTCGGCCGCATGCGGCGCCACCATGACCATGCGCTGCATTACCTGCAGCGTATTCTGCGCTTCCTCCGACTGCAGGTAAATGCCCTTGAGATTGCGCAGCAGACGCGCCAGAATCTGCCGCGGGCTTGCCGCAAGCAGGAATTGCGACAGCGGCAGGGTGTCGGCTGCGCGCTGCGGCAGTGCCTTTGCCAGGCGCGCGCGCAATTCCGATTCCGATTGCGCTTCGCCGCCGCAGAAAGGGTCCAGCACCAGTTGCCCGCCGCTTACGCGCAGCTTGACCAGAAAATGTCCGGGAAAGGACACGCCCTGCAAACGCAGCCCCAGGCGCCGTCCGACTTCCATGTACAGTATCGACAGCGTGATCGGGATCCCGGCGCGGCGCTCCAGCACCTGGTTGAGATAGCTGTTGCGCGGATTGTAATAGTCGCGCGCGTCGCCGTGAAAGCCCAAGTCCCTGAACAGGTACCGGTTCAGCGCGACCAGCTTCTGCTGGGCGAACGCATCGCCGGCCACGCGCCGCTTCACCGTGGCGGCCAAGGCGTCGATACGCGCGAGGTAATGCGCCGGTTCCAGTTCGGGATAAGCGTCCTGTGCGATCAGCAGGCAGGCTTCGGCGAGGTCGAAATCCTCCCGGCACAGCAAAGCGGAAAATTGTTCCAGGCGGTAGTGCGCTTCCATGTGCTACCGATCAATCTATTCGGCGGACCGCCGCGCAAAATCCCCGATGCGAAAACCGAGCATCCACAGCGTAGCGAAGTAGACGGTGGCGCCCAGACAAACCAAGCCAAGCAGGCCCGCCATGCGCTGCTGCCATGCCGCCGACAGCCACCAGTGCTCGCTGCCCATCGCCCCCCACAGCACTGCCGCCATCACGAGCAGGGCCAGCGCCAGCTTGGTGCTGAACCGCGCCCACTCCGGCTGCGGCTGGTAAATGCGGTGCTGGCGCAGCTTGTAGTACAGCAGACCGGCATTGAGACACGCGCCCAGTCCGATCGCCAGGGCGAGGCCGGCATGCTTGAGCGGCCCGATCAAAGAGAGGTTCATCAGCTGCGTCGCGACCAGTGTGATGACCGCGATTTTCACCGGCGTGCGGATATTCTGGCGCGCATAGAAACCCGGCGCCAGCACTTTCACCAGAATCAAACCGACCAGGCCGATGCTGTAGGCGACCAGGGCACGGCGCGTCATCAGCACATCCTCGACGCTGAATTGGCCGTAGTGGAACAGCGCGCTGATCAGCGGCACCGCCAGCAGCGCTAGCGCCACGGCGGCAGGCAGCGCCAGCAACAGGGTCAGACGCAGGCCCCAGTCGAGCAGCCGACTGTACTGCTCGGTGGCATCGCTGGAGTAATATTTCGACAGACTGGGCAGCAGGATGGTGCCCAGTGCCACGCCCAGCAAGCCCGTAGGGAATTCCATCAGCCGGTCGGCGTAGTACAACCAGGACACGCTGCCGTTGGCGAGGAAGGAGGCGAATATGGTGTTGATCAGCAACGACAGCTGGGCGATGGAAACCCCGAACACGGCCGGCCCCATGAGCCTGAGTATGCGCTTGACCCCCGGGTCCCAGAAATCGGCGCGCAGGCGCGGCAGCATGCCGATCCTGGCGAGATAGGGCAGTTGCAGCGCGAGTTGCAGCACGCCGCCAGCGAGCACCGCCCATGCCAGCACCAGCACCGGCGGATGAAAATAGGGCGCAAGCACCAGTGCAAAGAAAATGAAACTCAGATTGAGCAAGGTCGGCGTGAAAGCCGGCACCGCGAAGCGGCTCCAGGTATTGAGTATGCCGCCGGCAAGAGAGACCAGCGAGATGAACAACAGGTAGGGAAAGGTAATGCGCAGCATCGCGACGGTGAGGGCGAATTTCTCCGGCGTCGCGGAGAATCCCGGGGCACTGACATAGATAATCCACGGTGCCGCAAGTATGCCGAGGATGCTGACCACCAGGACGGCCAGCGAGAGCGCCGTCGCGACGCGTGCGACCAGCAGCCGGGTATCGCTCTCTCCGTTGCGGGTCCGGTACTCCGCCAGAACCGGCACGAAAGCCTGCGAAAACGCGCCTTCCGCAAACAGGCGCCGCAGCAGGTTGGGAATGCGAAAAGCGACGAAGAACGCGTCGGTGGCGAGGCCTGCGCCGAACAGGCGCGCGATCACCGCGTCGCGCACGAAGCCGAGGATGCGGGAAAGCAGCGTCATGCTGCTCACCGTAGCGAGCGCGCGCAGTAGATTCATGGCCCGATTATACGAAAACAAGGTTTCAGCGGAGGCTATTGCGCGAAACGCCTTAGGCCGGAACTAAAATGCGCTTGCGTAACAGGGACTAAATCAGTATGATTGCGCCCTTTCTTGCTTCATATCCCGGGTTGCACATGGCCAATACAGATTCCGCGCGCAAGCGTTCCCGTCAAGCCGAGAAACAGCGGCGGCACAATTCCGGACTGCGCTCGACACTGCGCTCGGCGCTCAAGGACGTGAACAAGGCGATCTCGGCAGGCGACAAAAACGTCGCGAAACAGGCGCTGAGCCGCTCTTCCGGCATTGTCGATCGTATCGCGGACAAAAAAATTATCCACAAGAACAAGGCCGCGCGCCACAAGAGCCGCCTGGCTGCTGCAATCAAGGCAATGCCCTAGCCGGCAATCGTTCTGCCGAGGCGACGCGGCCGGCACCATGCCGGCCGTTTTGTTTTCCAGCCCCCGATCCGCCCCCGCATCCTGAACCCGACCGGCCCGCATCTGCCGCAAAGGTCAGAATACATGGGCTTTTGAGCACAATTACCGCAGCAACAGAAATTTGCGTTGATCATATAGAGCGCGTATGCTATTCACCATATAAGACCTTGAATGGGGAGGACTTTATGGCGCATACGGTGGTTGTAAAGTATGGTTTCCGCATACGCACACGCGGTGGATTGATTGTGGATAAGCTGTTGATACATGGCAGAGATGAAGTCGACGCCGAACGCAAGCTGCGGCAGATGTATCAGCATTGCAGAATTCTGGAACGTACGGTGTGCACGCCAGGCAAGAACGCCGAGCTTGCTCCCGCAAGCTAAGGCGTGCCCTCATAAGAAGGGGACGCTTCCTCTCCTGCTTCCCCTGCAGAAATAATTTCGACCGTGCTGGCCATAGGTCCAAGCGCAAACGCAAAATTCGACCGATCCAGCCGCGGCACTTAAAGTCTGTAACAATACGAGGGGATAACTCCCCTCGTGCTCCCCTAAGTCAGCCGGTAACAAAATGACTTTTTGACTTTTGTTTCCGGTTCCAAGACGAGGTGACAGCGTTCTGTCGCCGTGCTTCTGTCGATGACAGCGGCAGTGTGCTAAAATAATAAAACTGAATGTCGGTCACACGGCGGCAAATGCCGCCGTGTGCGTTTTATGTTTTAGGGCATGCTGATGTCTCATGTAATGAACACCTATGCCAGGCTGCCTGTGGCCTTCACCCATGGCCAGGGCGTATGGCTGTGGGATGCACAGGGCAAGCGCTATCTGGACGCGCTCGGCGGCATCGCCGTGAATACTCTCGGCCATGCGCACCCGAAGCTGGTGGCGACGCTGGCCGCGCAGGCTGGCAGGCTGATTCACACCTCCAATATCTATCAGATCACCGAGCAGGAAAACCTTGCCGCAAAGCTAGCCGCGATCAGCGGCATGGACAAGATCTTCTTCTGCAATTCAGGCTGCGAAGCGAACGAGGCCGCGATCAAGATTGCGCGCCTGTACGCGAAGGGCAAGGGCATAGACAATCCCGCGATCGTAGTGATGGAAAGCGCTTTTCACGGGCGTACGCTGGCGACGCTGTCGGCCACCGGCAGCCGTAAGGTGCATGCCGGTTTCGAGCCGCTGGTGTCCGGTTTCGTGCGCGTGCCCTACAACGACCTGGAGGCGGTACGGCAGGTCGCGCAGCACAACCGCAACGTGGTTGCGGTGCTGGTCGAGCCGATCCAGGGCGAAGGCGGCATCAACATGGCGCAGCTGGAGTACCTGCGGGGTCTGCGCCATTTATGCGATCAATATCAGTGGCTGCTGATGCTCGATGAGATTCAGTGCGGCCTCGGCCGCACCGGCAAATGGTTCTTCTATCAGCACGCAGGTTTTCATCCGGACGTGGCGACCCTGGCCAAGGGTCTTGCCGGCGGTGTGCCCATCGGCGCCTGCCTGGCCAAAGGGGCTGCGGCCGAGGTGTTCAAACCGGGCAATCATGGCTCCACCTTCGGCGGCAATCCTTTTGCCTGCGCCGCGGCGCTCACCACCCTGGAAACCATAGAACAGGAAAAACTGCTGGAGAACGCAGTCGAGGTCGGCGATTTCATCCGCGCCGGTTTTTCGGCAAGCCTGGCCAATGCCAAAGGCCTGGTCGCGGTCCGCGGCATGGGACTGATGATCGGCATCGAACTCGACCGCCCCTGCGCCGAATTGGTCCAGCGCGCGCTGGATGCCGGATTGCTCATCAATGTCACCGCGGACAAAGTCGTACGGCTGCTGCCCCCGCTCACCATCAGCCGGGACGAAGCGCAACAGCTGGTGGAGCGCCTCTCCGCCCTGATTCTGGACTTTCTCGGGCAGACCCCTGCGGCGAACTGAAGCCGGACACTGACCATGAAGCCGCGGCATTATCTGCAATTCAGCGATTTTTCCCGCGCCGAGTACGAGTATCTGCTCGAGCGCACGCGCTGGATCAAGGCACAGTTCAAGCAGTACAAGCCCTACCACCCCCTGACCGACCGCACGCTGGCGATGATTTTCGAGAAGCAGTCCACGCGCACGCGCCTGTCTTTCGAAGCAGGCATGCAACAGCTGGGCGGCGCGGCCATTTTCTTGAGTACGCGCGATACCCAGCTCGGACGCGGCGAGCCGGTAGAGGACATGGCCCAGGTGGTGTCGCGCATGGTCGATATCGTCATGATCCGCACCTTCGAGCAGAGCATACTCGAGCGCTTTGCCGCGGTCTCGCGCGTGCCGGTGATCAACGGGCTGACCAATGAATATCACCCCTGCCAGGTGATGGGCGACATTTTCACCTACACCGATCACCGCGGCCCGATCAGCGGCAAGACCGTGGCCTGGATAGGCGACTCCAACAATGTCTGCAATAGCTGGATGAAGGCGGCCGCCATTTTCGACTTCAACCTGCACGTTTCCACGCCACCCGGCTACGAAGTCGAGGTCGAGCGCGCGGGCGCGTATGGCGCCCGGCATTTCGAGCATTTTGCCGACCCGATGGAGGCCGCCAGCGGTGCCGATCTGGTGACGACCGACGTCTGGACCAGCATGGGCTTCGAAGCCGAGAACGCCGAACGCCTGCGCGATTTCAGCGACTGGCAGGTCGACGCCGACATGATGAAGCTCGCCGCTGCCGACGCATTGTTCATGCACTGCCTGCCCGCGCACCGCGGCGAGGAGGTTTCCGCCGAAGTGATCGACGGGCCGCAGAGCGTGGTCTGGGACGAGGCCGAAAACCGCCTGCACACGCAAAAAGCGCTGATGGAGTTCCTGCTGCTGGGGAAGGTCGCATGAGCCGCGCGAGGCTCGCGCCACAGGCCGTTGTTGCTTTTGCGCACGAATGCGCAGTAGGCGCTCGCAGTCACCGGCAGATGCCGGAGAATACATCGGGCTGCAGTGATCAAGCTTGCGCGGCCGGCGACCCGTCCGCGCGGATCGCCTTACCATCCGAATTCTTTATTTTTCGAGCAAACAAATGGGAACCAAGAAAACTGCAGTAAAAAAAGTTGTACTCGCCTACTCCGGCGGGCTGGACACATCGGTCATCCTCAAATGGCTGCAGGACCAGTATGGCTGCGAGGTGATCACTTTTACTGCCGACATCGGCCAGGGTGAAGAACTCGAGCCGGCGCGAAAGAAAGCGAAACAGTTCGGCGTGAAGAAAATATTCGTCGACGACCTGCGCGAGGAGTTCGTGCGCGACTTCGTCTTCCCCATGTTCCGCGCCAATGCGGTCTATGAGGGCGAATACCTGCTCGGCACCTCGATCGCGCGTCCGCTCATAGCCAAGCGCCAGATCGAAATCGCGCGCATCACCGGCGCCGATGCGGTCTCGCATGGCGCCACCGGCAAAGGCAATGACCAGGTGCGCTTCGAACTCGGCTACTACGCGCTCGAGCCCAATATCCGTGTCATCGCGCCCTGGCGCGAATGGGACCTGGTATCGCGCGAAAAACTGCTCAAGTATGCGGAGAAGAACGGCATACCGGTGCAGGGCAAGAAGAAAGGCGGGTCACCGTATAGCACCGATGCCAACCTGCTGCACATTTCCTACGAAGGCCGCATTCTCGAGAACCCGGCCAAGGAACCGGAAAAAGACATGTGGCGCTGGACCGTCTCGCCGGAAGAAGCGCCGGACCGCGCCGAGTATGTCGAACTGGAGTACAAGCAGGGCGACATCGTCGCCGTCAACGGCAGGAAAATGTCCCCGGCGACGGTCCTCGCGACGCTGAACAAGCTCGGCAGCAAGCACGGCATCGGCCGACTGGACCTGGTCGAAAACCGCTACGTCGGCATGAAATCGCGCGGCTGCTACGAAACCCCCGGCGGCACCATCATGCTGCGCGCGCACCGCGCGATTGAGTCCCTGTGCCTGGACCGCGAGGTCGCCCACCTCAAGGACGACCTGATGCCGCGTTATGCCGCGCTGATTTACAACGGCTACTGGTGGAGCCCCGAGCGGCGCATGCTGCAGACCATGATCGACGCCTCGCAAGCCCACGTGAACGGCTGGGTGCGCGTCAAACTGTATAAAGGAAACGTCGTCGTCGTCGGCCGCGATTCGAAGACCGACTCGCTGTTCGACACCGCTATCGCCACTTTCGAGGACGACCGCGGCGCGTTCGACCAGATGGACGCCGAGGGTTTCATCCGCCTGAACGCGCTGCGCATGCGCATCGCGGCGAAAGTCCGCGATCCAAAAAATGCGGCGAAAGTCCGCGATCCACAACGAGCGGCGAGTTCGCGCAAACGCCAGAAGAAGAAGTAAGCGCACTGCCGCCGCTGCGCGCAGGCCGTTTCGGATATTTTGAAACGGCCGGTTCGTTTCGGGTTGCGTAGTCGGCGCTTACTCGTAGCGGTTGCTGAGTTCGCCGATGCCCTCGATGACAATGCTGACCTTGCTGCCCGGCTTCATCGAACCCACACCGACCGAAGTGCCGCAGGCGATCACATCGCCTGGCTCCAGCGTCATGTCCCGGGAAATCAGGCTGAGCAGCCGCGCCGGAGAAAAAATCATGTCTGCCACCGGATAGCTCTGCCTCTCCTGCTCGTTGAGTATGGTCTTGACCACCAGTGCCGAGGGATCGAGCCCGGTTGCGATCACCGGCCCGAATACGCCGAAAGTGTCGAAGCTCTTGGCGCGCGACCATTGGGCGAAAGTTGCATCCTTGTTCAGGATCTCGGCAGCGGTGACATCGTTGATGCAGGTATAGCCGAAGATACAAGCCGGGGCATCGGCCTCCGCCACCGCCTTGCAACGCCGGCCGATGACCACGCCCAGTTCGCCCTCGTACACCACCTTGCCCGAGTAGGACGCCGGAACGCGTATGGTCTCGCCGTGCGCGAGAAAGGAGTTGTTGCCCTTTAGAAAATAGAGCGGCTCCGGCGGCTCCGGATTGCCGAGCTTGGCCGCGAGCGCGTGAAAATTATTCCACAAGGCCACCATTTTGCTCGGTTGTGTCGGCGTCAGCACCCTGACCTCGGCAAGCGATACGACTGCGCCGGTGGGCTGCGCGCCGCCGAATATGTCGCCGGAATGAAGCTTGATGCTGCCATGCTCGAGCACGCCGAAGCCGGTCTGCCCCTGATGCTCAAAACGTATCCAATGCGCCATGTACTTTCTCCATTATCTGGTTTCGGCTCGAGTTTGCGGCCGGCTTGCGTGCCGCTGGCAAGCGTCGCGGTCAGGGCGATTGTAACGGCTTGCGAAGGCGGCGTCAGACGCAGCGTACAGTATAATCACGGCGTAACACCTATCGACATCACCCGACCCGGGAGCCCCGCCATGCCCTCCTTCGACATCACTTCGGAAGTCGACAAAGTCGAACTCAGGAACGCGATCGATCAGTGCAACAAGGAAGTCTCCAACCGGTTTGACTTCAAAGGCTCGGACGCAAGGATCGAGCAATCCGAATTTACGCTGACGGTCTACGCCGACGACGATTTCAAGCTCAAGCAGTTGATGGACGTGTTCACCGGAAAATGCGCCAAGCGCGGCGTGGATGTGCGCGCGCTCGAGCCGAAAGACACGGAAAAAGTCAGCGGCGACAAGATCAAGCAGACCGTCGAGGTCAGGAACGGCATCGAGTCCGAGCAGGCGAAAAAAATCGTCAAACTGATCAAGGACGCGAGGCTCAAGGTGCAGGCGAGCGTTCAGGGCACGGCGGTGCGCGTTTCAGGT
>CAKKSJ010000502.1 GCA_919902965.1 Burkholderiales bacterium | reverse complement strand
TGTTCAATGCCGTTCTTTAATGTGGGGAACGAGACGAGGGGACATCCCTCAAGGGGACTTCCTTCGGGGCGCATCCCCTCGTACTCCCCTAAGCCAGGCGCCTAAGGAAATTCGTTAGGCGCTTTAAGTCAACTGAGGAGTTTGTCATGAAAGAAATCAAAGTGCTCGGCCCCGGTTGCTCAAACTGCCGCACCACAGTCGCGCTGATCGAGCAGGTGGCGCAGGCCATGGGCGTCGCCGTCACGCTGCAGAAAGTCGAAGAACTGCGCGACATCATGGGCTACGGCGTGATGTCCACGCCGGGCGTGGTCATCGACGGCAAAGTCGTGCACGCAGGTGGCGTGCCCAGCCGCGACAAAGTCGCTGGGTGGTTGTCCGGGGCGTAAACGGCTGATCTGCGCCGGGTCCGGGCGGATGTAGTACAATCCGACTACCTCCTTGGAGTCCCAACATGGCCACTGCCGCCACCAGCATTAAATTGCCGTCCACGCTCAAGGCCGAACTGGAAAAGCTCGCCCGGCGCTCGGGCGAGACCACCCACGCGGTCATGGTGCGCGCCCTGGCCGAGCATGTTGCGGCGGCCAAGCGCTATCGCGGCTTTCTCGATGACGCCGCCCGTGCCGATGCCGCCATGCAGGAGAGCGGCGTGGGCTATGCGATGCAGGATGTGCACGCCTACGTCGCGGCCAAGGTCCGCGGCAAGCGGGCGAAACGGCCAAGCCCGGTCAAGTGGCGCAGGTAATCTACGCGGCCGAAGCGCTCGCCGATCTGGAGCGGCTGGCCGAATTCCTGCTGGAACAAGCCCCGGAGTCAGCCCCTGCCGTTCTGGCGCGCGTGACCACTGCGATCGAGATCCTGGCCGACCACCCACAAATCGGCCGCCGCGTGGAGGGCGAATTGCGCGAACTGGTAATCTTGCGCGGCGCCTCGGGCTACCTCGCCCTGTACCGCTTCGACCCCGTTCGCGATATCGTTCGAATGCTGCGCATCCGGCACCAGCGCGAAGTCGGTTATCGCGACTGAACGTCGCCGCTTCATCAGGGCGCGCGGCGGTAGCGTTCCTGGATCATCTGCGCGAGCACGGAGACCGCGATTTCGGCCGCGGCGCGACCGCCCAGGTCCAGGCCCACCGGCGCATGGATGCGCGGCGCGAGTTCCGCCAGGCCCTGCTCGCGCAGGCGCTCGATGCGCTTGGCGTGGGTGCGGGTGCTGCCCAGCGCGCCGATGTAGAACACCGGGCTTTGCAGCGCGGCGCAGAGCGCTGGATCGTCCAGTTTGGGGTCGTGGGTGAGGGTCACCACCGCAGTATTTTCATTCAGGCCGATGCGCGCCAAGGCCGGGCCGGGCCATTCGGTCACCAGCGTGACGCCGGGAAAGCGCACCTCGCTCGCGAAGGCCTGGCGCGGATCGACGACGATCACCTCGAATCCGGCGAGCGCCGCCATCGGCGCCAGGAACTGCGCAATGTGCACTGCGCCCACGACCACCAACTTCGGGTTCGGCGCGTAGCTGCGCAGGAAGATCGTGCCTAGGCTCGCCGCAAGAGCGGTGCTGCGGCCGGCGAGCAGCAGCCCGCGCGCCTCGGCCTGCTGCTCAGTGCTCAACGTGATCGTGCCGCTGCAGGTAATGCCGTCGTAGAGGGACTGCGCGCCGTCGGCGAGGCGCGTTGCCATTGCGATCGGACGCTGTTGCGCTCGGGCGGCGAGAATTTGCATCACGTGGTCGAGCTTCATTCGACCCGCTCCAGGTAGATCTTTACCTTGCCGCCGCAGGCAAGACCTATGGACCAGGCCATTTCATCGGTCACGCCGAAATCGAGCTGACGCGGCCGCCCGTCGGCGATCACCTGCAGGGCTTCGGTCACCACTGCGCCCTCGATGCAGCCGCCGGAGACCGAACCCACGAAGGCGCAGTCGTCGCTCACTGCGAGATGGCTGCCGGCCTGACAGGGCGACGAACCCCAGGTGCCGACCACCGTGGCGAGCGCTACACCCTTGCCGGCCTCCCGCCAGTGCCGGACCTGTGCGAGTACATCGGTGGTTGCTTCAGCCATGCTTGCCTCCAACACGCGCAATAATCAGAACATTCCTGTCGCGCCGCAGGACGCCCGTCTTCTCCAGCTCGGCGACCGCGCGGTACAAAGCTTCGTGGGTCATGCCCAGCTCCGCGGACATGGACTTCAGTCCGCTCCCCATAGGCAAGCGCCCGTCGCCGCCTTCGGTCTCGATCAGATGCAACAGGCGTTGTTTGACGCCTCGCATCGACAGCCGTTCGCATTGCGCGCGCAGGCGTCTTACTTCCTGATTCAACATTGCGATCCAGCGGCCGCCAAAACCGGAATCGACCGCCAGCGCCTGCTTGATCGGCGCTATCGGGATGGAGATCACCTCGCCGGACACCGTCACGCGCGCGTCGCAATGATAACGCGCGGACTCCAGGCTTGCCTCGGCAACAAAACCGCGTCGCGTTCGCTGCAGCACGACGCTTTCACCCTGCCGTCCCGGGCGCTGCAGCGCGACTTCGCCACGGGTTACATACAACATGCTGGCCGGTTTCTTTCCCTGCCTGAACAGCAGGTCTGCGCGAGCAACCGGTTTGAATGCGCACAGCGCCTGCAATCCGGCGGGCAGCAGTTTGCGCAAGGGCTCCGGCAGGCGCCGGTCGGTTGCATAGGTCATATGATAAGAATCATACAGGCATGGCGCCGGCGCCGCTACAATGCCGGCGGTCGATAATCCATGCGAGGTCAGCCAATGAGCAAAGTTCTGCAATTCGGCGAGCATATGCCGCAGTACGCAGTACCCGTATTGAACGAGCGCGAGGCGCGCGCGGGAGCCGGCATTCTGTTCCTGGTCGCCATCGTGGCATTCATGAATGCCTGGTTTTACGGTGATTTTGCGCCGACCAAGCTGGTCGTGATCGCTTTCTTCACCGATTTTCTGATTCGCGTGTTCGTGAATCCGAAGTTTGCGCCCAGCCTGGTGCTCGGGCGCATTGCCGTGCGCAGGCAGCAGCCGGAGTATGTCGGCGCCCCGCAGAAACGCTTTGCCTGGTTCATCGGTTTCGTGCTGGCGGCCTGCATGATGTATCTGGTGGTGTTCCGCAATGTGCGCGGTCCCGTCAACCTCCTCATCTGTGCACTCTGTTTGCTTCTCCTCTTCTTCGAGTCCGCATTCGGCATCTGTATCGGCTGCGCCATCTACAATCTGTTCAACAGGGACAAAGCGCAACTTTGTCCCGGCAACGTGTGCGTACCCGGCGAAAAGAGCGAAATCCAGATGGTCGGGTTCGCCCAGATCGCGGTGGCAGCGATATTCGCCGGCGGCCTGTTCGGTCTGGCCGATGTCGTCGCGGGCAAGCCGGCTGCTGCCGCGCCGGGGAATGCGTCTGCGGTGACCGCCGAAAGCGACGCCGCGCGCATAGCGGAAGCGGAACGCTGCAAGGTTCCCGATTTCGCCATTGCGCTGGGGCATGTGGAAAAGTGGAAATTGCACAACAACTGCAAATAGACGGCGGGGACGGGTGCCGGTACCCGCTGCCGTCCGCGCTGCCGAGGTGATTTGTAGCGCAGCGTAACAAGCCCCGCCTTTCTGCGCGGCAGCGTACAAAACTCGAACGAACCGCTTACATCCACGTGCTGCAATGGGAACCGATGCGGCAAGCCGTTCCGATGTCCACTGCCGCCGGCGACCGTGCAAGCGAAGCGTGCCGCTTGTTTGACGAAATTCATCAACCCGTAATGATTAGGCTGCAGTTTTCGAAACAGTTTGCAGCAATTGAAAATACAGGCAGGAGTCATGCAGTTAATACGCGCAGAACAACTCGTCAAAACCTATCGCGCCGGCGAAGTCGAAGTGCCGGCGGTCAAAGGCGTCGATTTCAGCATAGACGCGAAATCCTTTGTCGCCTTCGTCGGCCCCTCCGGCAGCGGCAAGAGCACGCTGCTCAACATGATCGGCTGTCTCGATCACCCGACCAGCGGAAAACTGAGCGTGCTCGACACCGACGTCGGCGCGCTCGACCGGCGCGCAGCGGCCAACTTTCGCGGGCTGCACATCGGCTTCGTGTTTCAGGACTTCAACCTGATACCGGTTCTTACCGTGTACGAGAACATCGAGTATCCGCTCATCATGGTCCAGAATTGGCCGGAGGAAAAACGGCGCAAACAGATTTTGCGGCTGCTCGAATCGGTGAATATGAGCGAGCAGGCGCACAAGCGCCCGGACCAGATCTCCGGCGGCCAGAAGCAGCGCGTGGCGGTGGCGCGCGCGCTGGCAACCGATCCGCAGCTGGTGCTGGCCGACGAGCCGACCGCCAATCTCGACCACGACACGGCCTACCGCATCATTGAATTGATGAAAAAGATGCGCGACGAACTGGGCACGACCTTCGTGTTTTCGACCCACGATCCCAAGATCATGGGCGAGGCGGAGGTCACCTTTACCCTCGACGACGGCAGGCTGCACGCGAGCGCGGGAAACAAGGAGGCCGTCCATGCTTAACGTACTCAAAATCGCGCTCAGGAACCTCGCCCGCTTCGGCCGGCGCACGCTCCTGACCTCCACGCTGATCACCCTGGGCATAGTCAGCGTTTTGCTGTTCGTCGCCGTTGCGGGGTCGTTCAAGGCGATGATGATCAGCCAGTTCACCGACGCCGTGCTTGGCCACCTCGAGATTCACCGCAAAGGCTACGTCGCCTCGATCGACACGCTGCCGCTGAATCTGAACATGAAACCCGCGGCGGTCGAACGGGTTGAGCAGGCGCTGAAGAAGCTGGACGCGGTGGAGGCGTATTCGACGCGCGTCAAGATCGGCGCCATGTTCAGTAATTTCACCGAGACCTCCAGCATACGCGTCAACGGCATCGATCCCCAGGCGGAAGTGGCGACTACGCCGATGCTGCCCGGCCGCATCGTCGACGGCGACAAACAAGGCCTGGTGCTCAAGCGCGGGGAAATACTGGTACCGCAATTGCTCGCGCGGGGCATGAAAGTAAAGGTGGGCGATACCATCGTGCTGGTCGCCACCAACCGCGACGGTTCGGTCAATGGCAAGACCTTCACGGTAAGAGGCATAGTCGAGAGCGTTACGGGTCCGAGCGGGCGCGACGGCTTCATCCAGATCGACGATGCGCGAGAGCTGCTGCGCATGAAGGAGGCCGAAGTCAGCGAAATCGCTATCCGCCTCAAGAACCCCGCACAATTGAATCAGGTCTATGCGCAATTGTCGAAAGAACTGAGCGGAACCGCGGGCAAGGGCGGGAACGCTGGAACGGCGGCAACAGCGAACCAGAGCGGGAACGCCGGCCCGGCGGGAACGGCGGGCAAAGGCGGGGGCAACGGGGGAGGGCTCGAGGTGCACACCTGGGCGCAGCTATCTCCGTTCGCGAGCATCGCGCGCATGATCGATTTGCTCACCCTGTTCATCAAGATCATGCTGGTGTCGATCGTGCTGGTCAGCGTGATGAACGTGATGATCATGGCGGTGTACGAGCGCATCCGCGAAATCGGGACGATTTCTGCGATTGGCACGCCGCCGCGCAAGATCCTGTCCCTGTTCCTCGCTGAAGGCTTGCTGCTCGGCGTGGGCGGAACCGCGCTCGGGACCGCGATCGCGCTGGCGGCGATCTATGCGCTCAATATCTGGAAGATCACGTTCAATTTTGGCCAGTCCAAAGGCCTGATTCTGTCTCCCGCAATCGGCGCGGCAGACGTCCTCATCGTTGCGGCCATGGTCGTGATCGTGGCGCTGCTCGCGAGCCTGCAGCCGGCGTGGAAGGCTTCGCGCATGGACCCGGTCACCGCGCTCGGCCACGTCTGATATCTCAGGAAAGTTCCCATGAAGAAACTATTGTGCCTGGCCTTGTTCCTGGTCGCGTTGCCGGCGGCGGCTGCGATCGACGGGACACAGATCCTGCAAAAAGTAGATCGCAATCTCGAGCCCGAAACCTATGAGTCGTACCGGCAGTTGACCGATATCCAGCCAGACGGCAGCAAGAAGGTGTCGGTGCTCTATACCATGAAGAAAGGCCGCGACAAAGTGGTTGCGCTGTTCCTCGCGCCGGCGAGCGACAAGGGGCGCGTGACGCTGCGCCTCGGCGACAATATGTGGCTGTATATGCCCGATGTGGGCCGGCCGATACGCATTACCAGCCTGCAATCGGTGACCGGTAGCATTTTCAACAATGCCGATATCCTGCGCATCGACTACACCGCGGAGTACAAGGTCGAAGCCGCGGAAGAGCAGAGCGATGCCTATCTGCTGTCGCTCAAGGCGAAGACCGGCGAAGTCGCCTACGACAAGCTCAAGATGTGGGTCGACAAGAAGCTGTTGCTGCCGGTGACCATCGAAGCGTATGCGGCCAGCGGCCTGCTGCTGAAGACGCTGCACTTCAAGGACGTCAAGGATTTCGGCGGCGGCATCAAACGTCCGGCGACGCTGGAGACCGACAGTCCGCTCTACAAGGGATACAGATCGGTGATGCAGTGGTCGGGCCTGAAGAAGCGGGCCTTCCCCGACGAGGTGTTCACGCTCAATTACCTGCCGCGGGTGCAAGAGCTGCGCAAATGAGCCCGCCGCGGGGTTCGTGGGGGCAATGGCTGCTGCTGCTCCTGTTGCTGGCGGCCGCGCATGCAGCGGCGGCGGAAGTGGACAGCTTCGACGCCTCCGCGTTCGAGAAAAAGCCATTCGAAATCGGTGGCTACCTGCAGCTCAAGCAGGAGGATTTCGCCCTCAACCGTTCCGGCGCTTTCTACAAGCTCGGGAATGTCAACCGGCCGCAACGCGACACGCTCGATCGCAGCACTGGCACGCTGGAATTGACCGGCAAGCTGCGCCAGGGCATCGGCACCTTCGATTTCCGCACGCATTCGGATCTGCAGCGAGACCAGTTGGTGCACGATCACAGCAACGTGCTGTATGAAGGCGTCTACTCGATCAGGCCCAAACCCGGTCTCACCATGGAAGCGGGAAAGAAATCCCTGCGCTGGGGCAAGGGATACGCCTGGAACCCGATCGGATTCGTCGAGCGGTCCAAAGACCCGAATGACCCGGAGTTGTCGCGCGAAGGCCTGGTGATGGCGAACAGCGACCTGATCTTCAATCGGGAAGGGTGGCTGCAGACCATTGCCTTTACGCCGGTGCTGTTGCCGGTGCAAAAGGATGTCAACAGCGACTTCGGCGCGACCGGTCATTTGAATCCTGCGGCCAAGCTCTACCTGCTCTATCGCGATACCGACATCGACTTCGCCTGGCAGGGCAAGGGCAGCCGCCCGGGTCGGTTTGGCTTGGACTTTTCCCGCAACCTCACCTCGAATTTCGAGATTCACGGCGAATGGGCGCGAATACAGCAGTTCGCCCGGCCCGTCACCGACAGCACCGGCCGCGTTACATCCGAGTTCGGAAACGCGACCAGTTATCTGCTCGGCTTGCGCTACCTCACCGAGAAGGATACGACTTACATCGCCGAATATTATCGCAACGGCACGGGTTACTCCGATCAGGAAGCCCAGCAGTTCTATCAGCTCGTCGACACTGCTTTCGCGCAATTGGAGCGAACCGGCAGCAGCGTGCTGTTGCCCAAAGCGCTCGCTTTGAGCCAAGGCGGTTACGGCCGACCGAATGCGGGCAAGGATTACCTTTACTTTCGCGCACAACAAAAGGATGCGCTGGGCATCGTCTATTTCCAGGCTGCTGTCACAGCAATGATGAACCTGCAGGACCGCAGTTATCAGCTCACGCCCGAGCTGCAGTATTCCGGGGTGAAGAATCTGGACCTGCGCCTGCGGCTGCTCCTGCTGCAAGGCGCGAACATGACTGATTTCGGCGAAAAGCAGAATTCCGGAAAGCTGGAGTTCTATGCCAGGTATTACTTCTGAATTCCAATGACATCGCTACCGCCTCAAACCGCGGCGCATGACCAGTCATCACCTGACCGCGTCATCGCCTGCCTGAACTGCGGCGCGCCTGCGCCGGGAACGTTTTGCCCGGAGTGCGGATAGGAAACGGCAAGGGAACTGCGGACTGTCGTGCAGTGACCCTGCTGCCTTCCTTGCGCGAGCGCTCGATCGGATACCATGCAATAGCTACATGAAGACTACACGGTGCGCAAATGCCGGCTCCCGCTGCCGACGCTCGTGCCCTTGCACCTCTCCCCTGGAGATTGCGAATGCTTTCTTTCGACCTGCTTTTTAAAACATTCCTTAAGCTGGGAGCGACGGCTTATGGCGGCCCGGCCATCGCGGGTCAAATGAAGAAGACCATCGTAAAGGATTTGGGCTGGATGAAGGAGCCGGAATTCATGCAGGGGCTGGCTCTCTGCCAACTGATTCCTGGCGCAACTTTTGTAATGTTGGCTACTTACATCGGCTACCGACTGAGAGGGATTTGGGGTGCTTTCATCTGTGCCGTTGCTTTTGTCATTCCTGCCTTCATCCTCCTTGTTGTTCTTTCTGCCATCTATTTCAAGTGGGGAGACCTATGGTTCATCCAGAGCCTTTTTAGGGGACTGGGAGCCATGGTGGTGGCCATTGTGCTCAATGCCTTCATCAATTTTGCCAAACCGATAATTAAAGATTGGAAAATTGTTTCGATCGCCATCCTTTCCTTCTTCGGTTTCGTTTGGCGCCTGAACGCAGCGCTGGTCTTTGTCATGGCAGCCGTGATCGCTCTGGTCCTCCGTCCCACCATGACCAGTAAAACGGCCCCCGCCCCTTCTTCTCAGGCGTTAATCAGGCCTGCGCTCAAGGGCCGGGATAAGCTGTTTCTCGGCGCCTTGGCGGCTTTGATCGGGCTTATTTTTGCGGTTTGCTATGAGTTCAATACCCAGCTCGCGTATCTTGCGTTAACTTTATCCAAGGTCGGCGCATTGGCCTTCGGCGGCGGCTTCACCATCATTCCCCTGATCCAGTATGAGGTAGTGGATCATTTTCAATGGGTCAGTACCAAAGAATTTGTCGATGGTATAGCCATGGGCCAGGTGACCCCCGGTCCCGTCATGATCACGGCCACATTCTTAGGATACAAGCTTGCCGGCTTCTGGGGGGCGCTGATCGCGACCATCGCTATTTTTTCTCCGGCATTTTTCATGGTAACCCTGCTGATTCCTCATTATGATCGCTTAAAAGGGCTGGAAACAGTCAGGCGGATGGAACAGGGAATTCTCGGTTCATTCATCGGGATGCTCGGCTTGGTGCTTTATAATTTTGGCAGCACTACTTTTGTGGATATACCGAGTGTGCTTTTCGCCACGGTGACTTTCCTCGCCCTTCTGAAGAAGTTCGAGCTTTCCTATATTCTCTTGACCGGTGCAATCCTCTCCATCTTGCTTTTCGGGTTCCTTTTATGATTTTCCTTCCAATTCAAGTAACCCGGTTCACAGGTCCTCGCTCGAACCAGTCAGTGCGATAATAGCGCCAGGACGTGGGAGCAGAACGCAAAGATGAAGGTGACACGTAGAAGGTTTCTCGGAGCCTGCGCGGCCTTAACCATGACGCCGGCGCGGCCGGCGTTCCCGGCCAGCGCCCTGCGCGTGGGCATGACCCCGGCGTTCCTGCACACCCAGTATGGCCTGCTGGCCAAATGGCGTGGATACATGGAGGCGAAGCTCAAGCGGCCAGTTGAGATCGTGCAGCGCGACAGTTATCGCGAAACCATGGACCTGCTGCAGCTGGAACAGCTCGATTTTGCGTGGGTTTGCTCCTACCCCTATGTCTACCTCAGAAAGCAGCTGCGCCTGGTTGCCGTGCCGCTTTATCTGGGGCGACCCGTTTACCGTGCGTATCTGATCGTCCCAAAGAATAGCAGTCATATCCGAAGCTTGTTACAGTTGCGCGGGAAAGTATTTGGTTACGCCGATCCCTATTCGCTCACCGGGCATCTGGTTCCCCGTTATCAATTGCGCAAGATGGGCGAAGACCCGGAAAAATTCTTCTCCAAGACTTTTTTCACTTATTCGCACGTCAAGCTCATCCATGCAGTGGCCGACGGGCTCGCGCAAGGCGCCTCGGTGGACGGCTACGTATTCGATTCATTGAACGCGCTCAAACCGGAGATTACCGGCCGTACCCACCCTGTAAGCCAATCGCAGGAATTCGGTTTTCCGCCTTTCGTCGCCCCCCTGGGAGTGGCCGAAGAGGCTTTCGCCTCGGTGCAGAACATGCTGATCGGGATGCGCCAGGATCGGCAAGGCAATGCGCTGTTGCAGGATCTCAATCTGAACGGCTTCATCCAGGGCGTCCCCAGTCTCTATGACGAGGTGGCCGATATGATGCGTGCGTTTGCTGGAGAATAGCGCGTGGAGGTCATTTCAGAATAGCCGTCATTGCGAAGTCCAAAGCTGAGGAGCCTCCTCCTTGATTGACCAAAAAGCAGAATCCTCGCTGCGGCCGGAGTGGCGATCCTTGGCATTTTCATTCCGAAATACGCTTTAACGACCGTCAATGCGTTTCCTGCTGAATCTGAGCTTTCGTTACAAGGTGCCCTTGTTGGGCAGCCTGTTGATCGTCGGCACCGCCATGATCATTTCGGGCACCCTGCTGCTGCGCTCATACGGGGAGTTGAAAAGCGATCTTCTGCGCAATGCCACGACCCAGGGCCGGACTATGACTGCAACCCTGTTTTCGGCAATCCTGCATGATCAGGTGTGGCGGGCGTACGAAATCGTCAAAGCGCCGGCCGGCGATGAATCCCCGGACCGGCCGGGGCAGGCGGAATCCCTGGTCGTGCTGGACCGGCAGGGCCGCGTGTATGTCTCCACCAATCCCGAGAGCATGCCGATGCTTGCCGATTTCAGGCAGCTATCGCCTGAATTCGCGTCCCTGGCCGGAATCATTGCCCGACCGGGCCGCGAAACCCGGGTGCTGGAGTTGGACGGGTCAGACCATTTTTATGTGGCCACGCCCATCGTGGAAGAGCATGCGCGCCTCGGTACCCTGATACAGATTTACTCGAAAAAGGTACTGCAATCCCGCTTTCGGAAAAGCGCCGGACAGGCGGCGTTGATCGCATTCCTGGTAATCGTGCTGTTGCTGCCGATAGGCTGGTACTGGGGCCAGCGCACGGCGGTTCCGTTGGTGCGGCTCACCGAGCGCATGGAGGAACTGGGGCGGCGCCTGCCGGACAATCTTGCTCCCGAGCTATACGACTACCAGGATGAGCTTGGACGGCTGTACCGGGCCTACAACCGAACCGTGCAGCAATTGCGCGAGAAAGCGCAGATCGAGGGCCAGATGATTCATTCCGAACGTCTCGCGGCGATCGGAAGGCTGACCGCGGGAATCGCACACGAAGTCAACAATCCGCTGGTCGGTATGCTCACGGCGCTCAATACATTGCGTCACCACGACGAATTGAGCCCACGCACGCTCAAGACCATGACGCTGCTCGAGCGCGGTCTGTTGCAGATTAAGGACACAGTCGGCGCACTGCTGGTGGAGGCGAAGGTGAAAAGTCGCGATTTCCTGCCGCAGGACGCGGAAGACGTGCGTACCTTGATCGAGCCGCAGGCGCGCGAGCGGGGTGTGAGCCTGCGCTGGGATAGCCAATTGAAGGCGCCGTTGTCACTGCCATCGTCCTCGGTACGACAGGTGCTGATCAATTTGCTGCTCAACGCAGTCCAGGCGTCGGGACCGGGCGGCGAGGCCAGCGTCGCCATTACGCCTGTCGATGCGGCCCTGTCGATAACCGTGGTCAACAGCGGGCGGATTCTGACGGAGACGCAGACTGCCCACCTTTTCGAGCCTTTCGCCGGCACGGACGAACGCGACCGCGGCCTCGGGCTTTGGGTCTGCTACCAAATCGCGCAGCAGCTCGGCGGCGATATCGCGGTCGAAAGCGCAATGCGCGACGGCGCCGGCAGAACTTCCTTCAAGGTCACCCTGCCACTGGGAGCGCCGCAGTGATTGTCGCGGTCCGGCCGCGGCTGTGTCTGATCGAGGATGAGGAAATCGTCGGCGAGGCGCTAGCCGATCGGTTCGGGCTCGAAGGATACGCCTGCGACTGGTTCCGCACCGGCGGCGAAGCCTTGCT
Organism: Burkholderiales bacterium; assembly: GCA_919902965.1. Classification (GTDB taxonomy): domain Bacteria; phylum Pseudomonadota; class Gammaproteobacteria; order Burkholderiales; family SG8-39; genus 2-12-FULL-64-23. The sequence goes on along the minus strand of CAKKSJ010000502.1, from coordinate 4,323 downwards.
GGAAATGCCGCGGCGGCATTACGACGTTGTCGTCAGCGATATTCACCTGCCAGACCTGTCGGGCGAGGCGGTGTACGAGAGTCTGTCGCGAAAAATGGCGCCGCTGCCGCCGTATTTGTTTATCACCGGCTACGGCGAGATCAACCAGGCGGTCAGGCTGCTCAAACTCGGCGCAACCGACTACATCACCAAACCTTTCGAAATCGAGGCGCTGCTGGAGAAGGTCCGCAGCCTGACGGGTGTCGCAGCATCCGAGAGTCAGGAACCGCAACTCGGCGTTTCTCCCGCGATGCGGCAGCTCGAAGCGACGCTGGCGAGACTCAGCTCCGCCGGGAGCAACGTATTAATCACGGGCGAACAGGGCGTGGGCAAGGAACGGTTGGCGTTCGCGCTGCATCGGAAGCGCCACGCGGACGGTTCACGACCGTTTATTGCGCTCAACTGTGGCGCTTATGCGGAACGCGCCCTGGAGGCGGAACTGTTCGGGCAGGAGAAACGCAGCCAAGACGGCGCGCTGCAACTGCGCAAGGGCGCGTTTGAGTTGGCTGATGGCGGGACTTTGTTCCTGGACGAAATCGGCGACGTGCCGCAATCATTGCAGGGCAGGCTGCTGAGCGCGGTGCAGGAGCGCGTGCTTGTCCGCCTGGGCGGCGAAAAGCGCATTCCGGTCGATCTGCACATCGTCTGCGCATCCCAGCAGGATTTGAGGAAAATGGCGGAACGCGGTGCGTTTCGTGAAGATCTCTACTACTTTATCAACGTGGTCCGCTTGCATGTTCCGCCGCTGCGCGAGCGCAAGGAAGATATTTTGTGGCTTGCGCAGCGCCTGCTGGAGGAGTGCGCGGGGCAACGGCGCTCCGGCGCAACCTCGCTGTCGGCGGGCGCGCAGCGTTTCATGCTTGAGTATCCCTGGCCGGGCAATGTGCGTGAGTTGAGAAGCGCGATTGAGCGCGCGTGCTTGTTTGGCGCGCAGGGCGCAATACAGCCGGAATCGCTGTTTGAGGAACTTCCGCCCGCGTTCGACACCGCCCAGGAAACCCTGGACGAACATCTCAGAATTTTCGAGCGCCAGTACATCCTGCGCGTGTTGACTACGCATGAAGGGTACGGCCGCATTACGCGGGCCGCAGCCACCCTGGGCATCAGCCGCAAGAATCTGTGGGAGCGAATGCGGCGGCTCGATATTGCGGCGAGCGGCGACGGCTGACCACCGGAAACGCGCATTCCGGGAGATGTCGGCGTCATTCACAGGCCAATCCCCCTTTTTTCAGACTTATCCACCGATTGCGTTACCCGCCGGTAACACGCTGCGAACAGCATCCTCCGGACCTGCCGGGCATTTGATCTGAGTCAACTCCGCCGCTCAGGCAGGCTTCATGATCCCTCGCAACTGAACTTTCATTTCGCAAAGGGGGCTCTTAAATGAAACTGACAAGGCGGCAATTTCTTCAGGCGTCCGGCGCAGCAGCTGGCCTGCTGATGGTCGGATGCACGACGTTACCGGTCACTAGCGCCATGGAAGTGCGCAGCGCCAGGGCTGCAGGCCCAGCGAAAGGCGAATGGGTGGCGACTGCTTGCCAGGGGTGTACCCAGTGGTGCGCCATCCAGATTTTCGTCGAGGACGGCCGCGCGGTGCGGGTGCGCGGCAACCCCTTGAGCAAGACCAACCACGGCTATGTCTGTCCGCGCGGGCATCTGATCCCGCAGCAGACCTACGATCCGGATCGGATCAAGGTGCCGATGAAACGCACAAATTCGAAGAAGGGACGCGGTATAGATCCGAAATTTGTGCCCATTAGCTGGGACGAGGCGCTCAATACCGTCGCCGACAAGATGATCGAGTTGAGAAAGAACAACGAAGCGCACAAACTTGCGTATTTGCGCGGCCGCTATTCGGCCACCTCCAACGCGCTACTCTACGGCACGCTGCCGAAGATTTTCGGAACAACGAATTATTTTTCCCACAGCGCCATCTGCGCCGAAGCGGAGAAAATGGGGCCGGGCCTGACACAGGGCTTTTTCGGCTACCGCGACTACGATCTCAACAACACCAACTGTCTCGTCGCATGGGGCGCCGATCCGCTCGCCTCCAACCGCATGGTGCCCAATGCCATCCGCCGGTTCGGCGAAATCCTCGCCCGCGGCAAGGTGATCGCGGTGGACCCGCGTCTGTCAACCTCTGCAGCCAAGGCGCACGAATGGCTCCCGCTCAAACCGGGAACCGACGGCGCGCTGGCAGGGGCCATCGCGCACGTGCTGCTGACCGAGGGCCTGTGGAACAAGGACTTCGTCGGCAATTTCAAGGACGGGAAGAATTTGTTCGTCACCGGCAAAGCGGTTGATGAGGCGGCCTTCGCCGAGAAGGAAACGCACGGCCTGGTCAAATGGTGGAACATCGAACTGAAGGACCGCACGCCTGCGTGGGCGGAGAAGGAGACCCTGATCCCGGCCGAGCAGATCGTGCGCGTCGCCCGCGCCATGGGCAAGGCGGCGCCAAAAGTGGCAGTGTGGATGGGGCCCGGCGTGGCGATGAACCCGCGCGGCACCTATACAGCGATGGCGGTGCACGCGCTGAACGGTCTGGTCGGTTCGGTCGACGTCGAAGGCGGCATGCTGCAAAGTTCCAGCGTTCCGACCGGAAAGTTCCCGAAACCCGATGCCTATGTCGATGCCGTCGCCAAAGGCGCGGGCAAGCACAAGAAGCTCGACGGCCGCGGCGCTAAGGACATGCCGGCGATGATGGGCGGCAAGCCCGGTAGCGGCGTGGTGACCAACAATGTCGCCAACGGCATGCTCAAGGATCCCGGCGCGGTCAAGGTGCTGCTCGCTTCGTGGAATAACTTCAATTTTTCCTGCACCGACCCGTCGCGCTGGGACAGGGCGCTGGCCAAAGTGCCGTTCTTCGTACACATGGTTACCAGCGCCTCGGAGATGACCCAGTTCGCCGATGTGGTGCTTCCGTCCACCTTCAACTCGAGCGAGGGCTTCTCGATCATTACCAACATGGGTAATCTGCACGGCTACGCGACCATCCAGCAGCCGGCAGGCAAACGGCTGTGGGACGTGAAGCAGGAAGAGACCGAGGTGGTCTGGCTGCTGGCGGAGAAGTTGAAAGCCAAGGGTTTCCCCAACCTATTCGACTACTACTCGAAGGAATTCAAGGATCCGGAAACCGGCAAGACGCCGACCAACGAGAAGGAGTTCACCGAAATCGCGGCCAAGATCTCCAGCGCGACCTTGTGGAAAGCCAAGGAGCCGCTCAAGGGCGATGCGGCTATCAACGGCTGGGCCGATTTCCGCAAGAAAGGCATGTTCAGCGGTGCGAAATACACTTTCAAGAAGGGCTGGGGTGGCCATTTCAATACCGCATCGAAGAAGTTCGAGTTCTATAGCGAGACGGCGAAGAAGGGGCTCCTCCAGCACGCCGCCAAATACCAGACCACAGTGGACGACATCCTCACCGTCTCCGGCTATGTGGCGCGGGGCGAACAGGCGTTCGTGCCGCACTACGAGCCGCCCAAGCGCCACGGCAGTCAGGCGGACTATCCCTTCACGTTCATCGATTACAAGTCGCGCTTGAACCGCGAAGGGCGTTCGCAAAACCTGCCCTGGTACCAGGAGTTCAAGAAGGTGGATGCAGGCGACGACGCCTGGGGCGATGTGCTCAAGATGAATCCTGTCGACGGCGCGAAACTGGGCCTGAAGACCGGCGACACCGTCAAGATCTCCTCGATGGCAGGCTCGATCGTTACCACGCTCAAGCTTTGGGAAGGCGTGCGGCCCGGCACGGTCGCGAAGTGCTACGGCCAGGGTCACTGGGCCTACGGACGCGTTGCCGCGAAAGACTACGCCAAGGCGCAGCCGCGTGGCGGCAACAACAACGATATCCTGGTCGACGACTACGATCGCCTGAGCGGCGCGACTGCGCGCAATGGCGGGTTCACGGGCGTCAGGATCCAGAAAGCCTGATTCCCCTATACCCGAATTGAAGGAGACATCAAATGCCCAAGCTAGGAATGGTGATAGATCTGCAAAGATGTGTGGGATGCGGAGCCTGCGCGCTGGCCTGCAAGGCCGAGAACAACACCCGTAACCGCGCCGACGGCCAGAGTCACAACTGGGCCGATTTTCTCATGAAGACCGAGGGAATCTTCCCGAAAGCAGTGCACGTGGTGATGCCGGTGCTGTGCAACCACTGCAGCGAAGCGCCTTGCGTCGCAAACTGCCCGGTGACGCCGAAGGCGATGTTCAAGACGCCGGAAGGCATCACTATGCACGACCAGGAGCGCTGCATCGGTTGCCAGCTATGCCAGGGATCATGTC
>CAKKSJ010000501.1 GCA_919902965.1 Burkholderiales bacterium | reverse complement strand
TATAGACAGCCCGGCCATATTTTTTGAATGCCGAGGGTACGACGTGCCCGGCGGCGCTCTTGTGGGCTCGATACTCGTCAACGCGCGGATTTTGGTCGCTAGAAATAGCATTTTTCGAATTCGGCAAGACACCCCCGCAGGCAGGTTTCTTCGGCCGCGGCGTACTCGCGCAGCAGCCGCGGCGCGAGCGGCGCAAACACGTCCAGGATCCTCGGGTCGAAATGCGCGCCCCGTCCTCCGGTCAGGATCCGCATCACCTCGTCCAGCGGCAGGGCGGGCTTATAGGGCCGCCGGGAAGTCAATGCGTCGAACACATCGACTATCGCAAAAAGCCTCGCATTGAAAGGTATCGCGTCACCTTTCATACCCCGCAGGTAGCCCGTTCCATCGTATTTCTCGTGATGATAGGCGACGACGTCGCGCGCCTTTTCCAGCCATTTCGATTCACCGAGGATGACTTCGCCGATGGAGACATGGGTCTTGATCGTGTCGAACTCGGCGGCGCTCAGTTTTCCAGGTTTGAGCAGGATGCCATCGGGGATGCCGATCTTGCCCACGTCGTGCAGGAAGGCGCCGGCGATCAATGCGGCGATTTCGTCCTTGGGCCGCCCCAACGCCTGCGCCAGCCTGACCGCGTAAATGGTGACGCGATAGTTATGCGCATCGGTATCCGAATCGCGCTTGGCGATGGCGCTCCCAAGGGTGCGCATAAGCTCGACGTTGCTGTCGAGCAGCGCAGCGGAGAGCCGCAGCGTGTCCCGGTTCAGCGCCATGATGACCGGATACAGCGCCGAAGTGGTCAGCGCGACGACCAGCAGCACGAGCAACAGCGCGTCGCGTACGCGGTGCGCGACCGCCTCGAGGGTTTGGGGCGCAAGCTTATAGATGCCCTCCAAATAGCCGAATATCCTTCGCTCGGGCGAAATCAGAGGAACAAGGACCTGGATGTAGAGGGCGCCCTCCACCTGGATCTTATTGTGATGACGATCTCCCGCGGCCGGAAAAGCGTGGCGGTGCGCGGCCGCGGCGGCCGCCAGATCGCGATTCTCTTTTTTCCAAACCTCGATCAGCAGCCCTTGCTCCGAGGAATACAGCCTGAGACTGACGAAGTCGGTTTGTTCGATGAACTCGCGCAGCGCCTGGCGATGATCTTCGGGGTCGCCGTGAAACATCGCCGCATTGGCAGGCGTATTGAAATGCCTGGCCGCCTCGATTGCCAGATCGAACACGAAAGCGTCCACCCGGCGGCTTTCCGTCCAGTAGGTCAGTGCCCCGAGCACAACGGACAGGATCAGCCACGCCGGGACAAGGCGCAGCGCCACTTTTCGCCGAATCGAGGAGGTCACCGGTACTTTCGCTCAGACCCTCGCCGTGGATAAGGTGAGGCGGGGACGCGAACTGCGGGTCGCATCAAACCTGGCCTCGAGGGCGGCCGGGCGGCACATCAGGGTTCCGCGGTATCCGCCTTCGCGGCGTCGCGTTCGTGCGATTGTGAAGCCTGGCTCGGCGGATTGCTCGCGCCATGCGAACCCATATGACCACCGGGCCCGCCTGCGACCAGTAACACGGCCATCAGTATCATCATCGCCACCATTTTTCCTCCGGATAGAACCTAGCGTCGCCATGTCTGACGATTCTGGACACTAATCGGCGGCTTGAGACCGCATCCTTGGAAGACGAAAAACAGAGGGAAGCTCAGTATTCCCGGGCAGCCATCTTGCACTCCATCAACCTACGGGAAACTGACGCGCGGATTACATTTTTGTAATCTTATGGAGTGGATGGCCCGGCGCGCGCACACAGGCGTCGATGGCGCAGCCGAGAATGGCGGTTTCGACGGCGAGGTCGTTTCCTTGCGCAATCCCGCATGGGAGTTGTGCTTGCGCATCGTGGCGCACGGGAGCAAGGCGGCGCGCGATGCCGCGCAGATCTCCTATGACCAGTGCCGCGCCGGCGTCGGACCCTGGCCTTGCTTATTTCACGACGGGCTCGATCGACACGGAGATGATGTTATGAAGCAGGCATAAGCGCAAAGACATTCCATCCACTTCGCACATGCGCAGGTCCAACCCGCCCCACGCAGTACCGACTCCGCTCGCGATGTTTCGACTAAGCAACATAGCGGGCGCAATGTTACAGAAGCGTAATCGCCGCGTCACGCGCTTGTAGGGGTCGACCGCCTATAGTCGATTCACTACGAACATAAACGTAGTCGCGGCCGAGCGTGCTTCAAGGCGCTTAGCCGATATCGATGCTTTGACTTAGCTAACCAGGAGATTCAATCATGACTATGAACACCAAAATACGGCTTACCATTCTCGCCTCTGCGTTCGCGCTCGTTGTTGCGGCGCCTGTTGCTATCGCGCAGGATTCCGGCACTTGGTACGGAGATTGGCACACCGACCCCGTCACTTCGGAGGGCCTCGTCACGCGTCATAGCAGAGCGATAATGGAGAAGAAAGTTGCGACGCCTGCTGCGACCGCACAGGATTCCGGCACGTGGTACGGAGATTGGCACACCGATCCCATCACCGCGGAGGGCCTCGTCATACGTCATAGCAGAAAGCTAATGGAGCAAAAGATCGTTCCGAGCAGCCCGTCTGAGAAACTCATCCAACTCACGGATGGTTCGACGGTATACATTTTCGCCGATGGCAAAATGGCCATGGAAAGCAGGTTCGGTAGCGCCGTCTACATGGAGCCGGGCCAAATCATGCAGACCAAGGACGGCAAGCCGATCGTCATGAACGGAAATGAGGTCGCGCGCCTTGATCAGTTGCTTGCCGAGAACCGTATCGGCGGCTGATTGGTCTATGCATTGATTCGCCGCAATTCCCTCCGCCACGGCCCCACTTTAGGGGCCGTTTTTTTCTGGTTTTGCGCCGCAGTGTGCCGAGCAAAAATAATAGGTGCTGCCTTCGTGGGCGCGTGCGGTTGCCGCGCTGTTTTCATCCACGCTCATGCCGCAGACTGGGTCGGTTTGCATGATTTATCTCCTGATCTTTCATGTAGACGTATCGAACGGTGAATGCGGCCAGCTTAGGGTCGCCCGCAGCGCGGGCCTCCTCGTAAGGGTCGTTTCAGCATGACCGATGCCGGGAGAATATACCCCTATAGGGTATATGCGGCGCTCGGAGCGCCCGATCAGTTATGCTTTGCGGTCGACACTTCGGCACGCGCACCCGCCGGATAGGATTCCGGCAGCGCCAGTACCGGCGCCTGTGCAGGCGCTTCGTACACGATCTTCCAGCGAGTTCCTTCGCGCGCCCAATACTGTCGCTTGCGCGTACGCTGCGACAGATTGCTTGAGCGATAGTCCTGGTCAAAGCTTACGCTGATCAGCTCCTTTGCTCCGGGGTCGCGCAACACGCTCAGCTTGTCGAGCGCAACCTTGATCCACGATTTGCCCGCGCTCACACGGCGCTTGTGCGCCTTCCAGCCCTCTATATCCTTGTCGCTGGTGCGAAATTCCTTCGCGTAGTGCGCGAGATAGCGTTCAACGTCATTACTCTCCCAGTCACGCCGCCACGCGTCGAGCGCGGCGAGAAAGGTTTCGCGCTCGGCGCGCAGCACGCTCGGCGCGACCCATTCCACTTGCCGGGCGATCAGCACCGGCGTCGCGCCCGGGCGCACATAGGCCGCGAGCGCCTCGAGGTCGGGATTGGCAAGGGCGACGCAGCCGTCGCTCGCCAGCGGCGCGCGCGCGTACGTGTCCGATGGCACGCCATGGATCCAGATCCCGTAGCCGGTGCGCCCCAGCAGCCGGTCGCGTGCGTTGGGATAGTCGATCGGAAACGCGCCCTTGCCGTATAGGTCCGGAAGTCTGTTCCCGGGCAGCCAAGACGTGACTTGGTAGACGCCGATCGGGGTCTTCCTGTCGCTCTCACGCTCCTTACCGATGCCGAGCTTGCCGATCGTTGAATAGAAATCCCGCACCAGGCGCGGCGTGCCGTTCTCAATGGCGTACACGTAGATGCGCGAGCGCCCGGCATCGATAACAATTGCGCTCGTCTGCGTCGCGTCGAGTTGGAGCAGGTAGCGCGGCACCTGGTTCGCCGGCGGCACTTCGCGGCCCGCGCGCACCCGCAGGCGTGCTTCGGCGCGCAGCTCGTCCAGCCGCTCGCGCGCGGCGTATGCGCTATTGCCTAGCGCTGCGATGGGCTGCACACGCGCCAGCAGCAAATCGCCCCTTACCAGGTGCGCCAAGCGGAAATTGGGAAACTGCTCGATCAGGCGATCGATTTCGCCGATCGCGTTTGTGAGCGCGCCCCGGCCCACGTTCGCGATGACGCGCTCCAGCTGTGCGTCGGCGCTCAGCGGCTTCGCAGCCGCCTCCAGCCCGCCCGCGGGTGCCGTGATCCAGACCAGCGACGCCGCGGTCGCGACCAGGGCTCGCGCGACAGCGCGTTGCAGCCCCGGTCCGCGGATCGGTGTCGGGCGAATGAATGGCAGTAACAGGCGCATCAGGTCAATTTTCATTCTGCAACGAGTCGATCGAATCGACACATCAGCGTACTGCCCAATTGTCGGAACCTGCCCTGTACCAGCGACGCCGCCCATCTCTACGAGCATTCTGCGGCGCCCAGTATCGGAAGTTGCGCGCAACTTTTCTGGTTCAGTTGAAGTCTGATTATTAGTAGTCTCGACCACGGTTACTTTTTGTGGTTGTGTCCAAGCACGGCAATTATATAGGCGAGGAGCCCAAGTTTCGGAAGATTACATACTTGTTTGTAATAGCGCTGCAAGTTATTTGACAGTATTCCGTATGCAAAATGGCTGCCCCAGGCACGCATGAATAGTGCGGCCGACGTGGCGCCGGCGTGAAGGGCGGGAGCCTGACCGAATTAGCATCGGGGTTTTCATAGCGGTCTTTCCTTTAGAACCCATTTCAAAATGAACCCTGCTGCTGAAACTGACGCCAACAGACCGGAGAGCAGCCGATTTCGAGGAACGCTTCGTGAATTCTGGGCAGTCGTTCATAGCGGATTCTAAGGCGGCGAAACCAATGCAGCCATGCGATGGTGCGTTCCACGACCCAGCGGGGTTTTCCCAGTCCGCTGCCTTGTTTGGTTCTGCGTCGCGCTATCTGAGACTGGATGCCTCGCGCCTTGAGCGCTGCTCGATGCGGGTTCGGATCGTAGCCGCGATCGGCTTGAACGAGGTCAGAAAGGCCGGGTTGACACCCGGCTTTCCGGGTGGAAACTTATTTCCCGTCGCGGGGATGGAAGTGCTTGGTCTTGTCCTTGGCGGCGTTTGGTTTGTCTGCCATGGCTATGGGCGCTCTCTGCGCAACACCGGTTTTTTCCTCCATGTGGGAGTGAGGTCTCATTTTCTTCTGGGGCGCCGCTTTTTCCGCCTTGGCGCCGGCAGGGGTGTCCGCTGCCGCGCTGGCGTTGAGCGCGAATGCCGCCATGATGGCGAACAGGCTGGCGACGAGCGTAGGCTTCATTTTCATGGTCATCTCCTTCGAATTATTGGCAAGAATCGCTGGAATTCCGGCAAAGCGACTGTCGGCAATCGAACGACAAGCCCAGTCTGCGCCAACGCGCCCGTCGTCAACATTACGGCCTGATTACATTGCTGTCAGATTGCGCAGACGGTGGCCTTCTGTTTACAGCTGCCCAACATTTAGATGACAGCGCCATTACAAGTTTGTAATCTTCGGAAAGCGGCGCCAGCCGCGCGCACAATTGGCGTGCATCACCACCGCCACAAGGAAGAGCGATGAAAATCCTGATCGTCGAGGACGAACAAAAGACAGGCGACTATCTGAAGCAGGGACTGTCCGAGTCCGGCTTCGTGACGGACCTGGCGCGCGACGGTGTCGACGGCCTGCACCTGGCGCTGACCGACGACTACGATCTCGTGGTGCTCGATGTCATGTTGCCCAGGCTCGACGGCTGGCAGGTACTGCGGGAAATCCGGCAGAAAGGCAAGCACCTGCCGGTGCTGTTCCTGACCGCTCGCGATCAGGTCGAGGACCGGGTGAAAGGACTGGAATACGGCGCGGACGATTACCTGGTCAAGCCGTTCGCGTTTTCGGAACTGCTGGCGCGGGTGCGCGCCCTGCTGCGCCGCGGACGGACCAGCGAATCGGAGCTATTGCATGTGGCCGACCTGGAACTCGATCTGCTGCGTCGCCGCGTGACGCGCGCCGGCAAGCGCATCAATCTCACCGCCAAGGAATTCGCTCTGCTCGAACTGCTGCTTCGGCGCCATGGCGAGGTGCTGCCGCGCTCTTTGATCGCATCTCAGGTCTGGGATATGAACTTCGACAGCGACACCAACGTGATCGAGGTCGCGGTGCGCCGCCTGCGGGCGAAGGTTGACGACGATTTCGAACCCAAGCTCATCCGCACGGTCAGGGGCATGGGCTACGTGATCGAGATCCCGGAACCGGCGTGATGCGACCAAGATCGATTACCTTCCGCCTCACCCTGTTCTTCTCCACCGCCTCGATGGCCGTGCTGCTGGTGGTCGGCTACCTGATCGGCGCCGTGGTCGATGCGCATTTCGAGGAACAGGACCTGGCGGAACTCGGCGGCAAGCTGGAACTCGTGCGCCACACCTTGGCCAAGGTGCGCACCCCGGCCGACATGTCTATCCTGCCGCAGAGTCTTTCCGACGCGCTGGTGGGGCATCACGGACTGTCGGTGGCCGTGGTCGGATCGGAGCGCAAGCTGCTATTCAAGTCGCGAGGCGCGGCATTTCCAGCCACCCTGCTTGGGAGTGGGCCGCCGGAGGACTCATCCGCGCGAGAAAGGCCGGTGGTGTGGGAACAGGACGGACAGGGATACCGGGGCATCGCCGCGGCCGCCGTCACCGGAGTCGCCGGGCAGCCGCCGGTGGCCGTCGTAGTCGCACTTAACATCGAACATCACCGCGTATTCATGGAGGCGTTCCAGAAGAGCCTGTGGTTGGCCATCGCCGCGAGCATTGCGCTAATCGCGCTCCTCGGATGGATCGCGGCGCGGCGCGGACTGGCGCCAGTACGCGAGATGGCGGATGTGGCCCACGGCATTTCGGCCCATCGCCTCGGCGAGCGCCTGCCGCCCGAATCGGTGCCGACCGAACTGGCCGATCTGGCGATTGCCTTCAACGACATGCTCGCCCGCCTCGAGAGCTCGTTCCGGCACCTGTCGGACTTCTCCTCGGATCTGGCGCACGAACTGCGCACGCCCATCAGCAACCTGATGACGCAGACGCAGGTGGCGATTTCCAAAGCGCGATCGGCAGACCAATATCGCGACGTGCTGTACTCGAACCTGGAGGAATACGAGCGGCTGGCGCGCATGATCGCCGATATGCTGTTCCTGGCGAAGGCCGACAACCGGCTGATCGTGCCGAGCAGCGAAATGGTGGATCTGGCGGCGGAGACGCGCGGGCTGTTCGGTTTCTACGAGGCGCTCGCGGAGGAACACGGCGTCAGCCTGGTTCTCGCAGGAGCCGGCGCCGTCCGCGGGGACCGGTTGATGCTACGCCGGGCGCTGAGCAATTTGCTTTCGAACGCCATACGGCACACGCCTCGCGACGGCTCGGTCAAGGTGCTCATCGATCAGCGCAAGTCCGGAGAAATCCAGCTGAATGTCGACAACCCGGGCGAGGACATCGAACCGGAGCATCTGCCGCGGCTGTTTGACCGCTTCTATCGGGTCGATCCTTCCCGTCACAAGGCGGGCAGCGACGGCGCCGGCCTTGGGCTGGCAATCACGAAGTCGATCGTCGAAGCGCACCGGGGAATGATCGAGGCAAGCTCCTCGAACGGATTGACCCGCTTCGGCATCACGTTCCCCGCCGCCGGCGCCGGACCCTGAGGCGGCGCCTCGGGCGCCTATTTCACGACCTCGACTTCGGTTACCACCATGGCGCCGCCGGACATCGCCGCCTTGAATTTCACCCTGTCGCCTTTCTGCACCTTCCCCAGCAGGGCCGGGTCCCTGACCTGAAACACCATGGTCATAGGCGGCATGTCCAGGGCCTTGATCGCGCCGTGCTTGATGGTGATTTTCCCCGCCTCCCTGTCGACCTTGCGCACTTCGCCATCGGCCATCGCGGCGACCTCGGCTGACTGCTGCATTTTCATGTCGCCCATTTTCATGTCGCCCATTTTTCCGCCGCTCATCGTTGCCTGCGCGATGGCGCCGGACGAAGCGACAACAGCAAGAGCGAAAACGCTCATCGAGAGTATGGTGTTCCGGTATTTCATGTTTGGCTCCTTTCGTTGATGGTGGTTAAGTGCTTGCGCTGACGCTATACCCGTGAGCGGCGTGGCCGTCACGTCTTGCTCTGCTTCTTCTTCGCGGTGACCATGACCTGCCCCTTCATGCCCGCGTCGAAATGGCCGGGTTGCAGACAGGCGAAATCGACCCTGCCGGACTTGGTGAACTTCCAGACGATCTCGCCCGACTTCGCTGGAGCAAGCGTGATCATGTTCTCGTCGGCATGCTCCATTTCGGGGAATTTCATCATCGCCTTGTAGTGCTCTTCGAGTTCCTTTTTCGAGCCCAGCACCAGCTCGTGTTTGATCTTGCCCGAGTTCCTTACCCTGAAGCGTATGGTCTCGCCCTGGTTGACCGTGATGCGCTCCGGCGTGAAGTGCATGTTGTCAGTCATGTCCACCGCAATCGTCCGGGTGACCTTGGCAGCCTTGCCGGGAACGCCGATAGCGGCATCGCTATCATCGTGGCCGCTCGCGTGCGTGCCGCTGGCCAGCACGCTATTGGAAACGACGCCGAGTGACAGCAGGGCAGTCAGCGTGAAAATTTTGATATGCATGCAATTTCCTTTGAGCTTGAATTTCTGATTACGACTCAGTGACCGGTGCGGCCCGTGGGTTTGCGCACCTGCACTTCCATTTTCTTCATCGGCATGTTTTTCGGAGGCATCGATTGCCCGCCTTCGGACTGGAATCGCGCCGCTTGGGCCAGCGCCCCGGTCCACTCGAAGGCGACCGTGCCTTGCGGGTGCCGGTACCAGCCCGGATCCTGGTAATCACCCGGCTTTTGATCCTTGCGCACTTTGAGCACGCTGAACATGCCGCCCATTTCGACCGAGCCGAAGGGACCTAGCCCGCCCATCATGGGTTCGGTGTTGTCGGGCAGGGGCATTTCCATTTCGGTCATATCGGCCATGCCGCGTTCGGCCATCACCATGTAGTCCGGCAGCAGATTGGTGATTTGCTTGACTACGCCCCTGTGGTCCACGCCTATCATGGTGGGAACATCGTGCCCCATCGCATTCATGGTGTGATGGCTCTTGTGGCAGTGAAATGCCCAGTCGCCTTCCTCGTCGGCGAGGAAGTCGACCTGGCGCATCTGGCCCACCGCCACGTCGGTGGTCACCTCAGGCCAGCGGGTAGATTTGGGAGTTGGCCCGCCGTCGGTGCCGGTCACCAGAAATTCGTGGCCGTGCAGGTGTATCGGGTGGTTGGTCATGGTCAGATTGCCGATGCGTATGCGCACCTTGTCGTTCTTGCGCACCACCAGCGAATCGATACCCGGAAAAATGCGGCTGTTCCATGACCACAGGTTGAAGTCCATCATGGTCATGATCTTGGGCGTATAGCTCCCCGGATCGACGTCATAGGCGTTGAGCAGAAACACGAAATCGCGATCGACTTCTTCGATCAGCGGATGCTTCCCTTTGGGGTGGGTGACCCAGGAACCCATCATGCCCATGGCCATTTGCGTCATTTCGTCGGCATGCGGGTGATACATGAAAGTGCCCGGCCGGCGCGCGACGAATTCGTAGACCATGGTCTTTCCCGGCTGGATCGCCTTCTGGTTCAGCCCCGCGACGCCGTCCATGCCGTTGGGCAGGCGCTGGCCGTGCCAGTGGATGCTGGTATGTTCGGGCAGCCTGTTGGTGACGAACATGCGCACGCGATCGCCCTCCACCACCTCGATGGTAGGCCCGGGCGACTGGCCGTTATAGCCCCACAGATGTGCCGTAAATCCAGGCGACATCTGGCGCACCACCGGTTCGGCCACCAGGTGAAACTCTTTCACCCCCTGGTTCATGCGCCAGGGCAGGGTCCAGCCGTTGAGCGTCACCACCGGGTTGTAGGGCCGGCCGGAACTGGGGACCAGCGGCGGCATGGTGTCGGGCTTGGTTTGTATAACCGGTTCGGGCAAGGCCGCCATTGCGGCCTTGCTCACCGTCGCGGCGGCCACCGCGGCCGTCACCGCGCCTGCACCGCGGAAAAAATCTCGTCGAGTAAGCATTGAATTCCCCCTTTGCTCAGTGAACGGCTGCGGCTTCGGCGCCGGCCATTTTGGTTTTAGGTGCTGCGCCCAGGCTGGGTTTGCCCATCAGCGCCATCTCGAGATCGGCCTGCGCTATCCAGAAATCGCGCAGCGATTCGATATAGCTGTTCACGCTGGCAATCTGTGCACGCGCATCGGCCAGCAACTCGAACACGCCGATGATCATGCCGTTGTAGCGCGCCTGATTCTCCTCGGCGATGCGTTTGCGCAAGGGCACTATTTCGTCGCGATAGTGCTTGGCGATGTCGAAACTGGAACGGTAGCCGTGGTAGGCCTCGCGCACTTCGGAGCGGGCATCTATGGCCGTCTCGGCGGCGCGATAGACTGCCTGCATGTAAAGCGCTTCCGCTTTGGCAACCTTGGCCGTACCCCAGTCGAACAGGGGCAGTTCCAGGCTGACCTCGTAGCCGCGTTTGTAGGGTTCGCTTCGCTGTCCCTCGAGCACGCGCGCCGGGCCGAACTCCAGCACATTGATGAAGCGCGTCGTCCGGGTCAAGCCGAGGTTTTTCGCCAGCGCCTCGGTATCGAGCTTCGCCGCCTGCACGTCCAGGCGCTGTTCCATCGCGAGCTGCTCGACCTCGGGGAGGTCGTTGGCGAGCTTGGGCAAATCAGGCAGCCGCGGCGGGAGTTTGAATTGCGCGCGCTCGCCCCACAATCCCAGCAGCCGAGTGAGCTTCTCGCGCGCAGCGGTCTGCGCCTGGCCGGCGCGCGCCAGATTGAGCGCGGCGTCCGCGTAGAAGCTCTGTTCACGCGCTTGCTGCAGCTTGCTCCAATTGCCCACCTGGGCCATGCGCCGCCCCAGCTCCGCGCCGGCTTCGGCCGTGCGCTTGACCTGTTCCGTGTAGCTCAGGGTCTGGTCTGCGGCGATGGCAAGGTAGTAGGCCTTGCGCGTTTCGGCGGCCAGGCTCAGCGTCTGCATGGTGATCGCGCGTTGCGCCTGCGCGAAACGGCGTTTTTCGATTTCCACCACCTGCGGCATGGT
>CAKKSJ010000500.1 GCA_919902965.1 Burkholderiales bacterium | reverse complement strand
TTCATACGTTCCGGCGCCGCGGGTGATGCCGGTGTTGCATCGATAGCAGGCTTCGGACAGAGCCCCGGCATGCCCGTCATCGGCGGCCACGCGCTGCAGCCGCTGCGCGGCATCAACGAAGGCTATACGCCGCTCGCTGTCATGTAAGGGGATCGCAACATGGCTGCATCGACCCGCATGGCTTCCGACTCGCTGCAATTTCGCGACGCGGAACCCGCACCCCTGCCGCGTGCAGTGCTGTACGCCGGGCTGGGCCTACTGGCTGCGCTGCTGCTGTGGGCGTATTTCGCGCCGCTGGACATCATCGCCGTCGCGCCCGGAAAAATCATTCCGCAAGGTTATTTGCAGATCGTGCAGCCGAGCGAGTCCGGCGTGATCACGGAAATTCTCGTCGCCGAAGGCGCACGGGTCAAAGCCGGACAGGTTCTCGCGCGCATGGACGCGCGTGCATCCGATGCGGACAGCCGGCAGCTGCAGAACGAGCTGAAACTCAAGCGCCTGCAATTGCGTCGCATCGACGCCGAATTGGGCGGCGTGACCTGGCGGCGGCTCGCGGACGATCCGTCCGAATTGTTTTCGCAGGTCGAGGCGCAGCTAGATGCGCGCCGCCAGGCGCACCTGGGCGCGCTCGAAATCGAGCGGGCGGTCCTGGTCAAAGCTGAGCAGGACCTGAGCAGCGCCGGAGAGGTCGAAGCGAAACTGCAGAAGACCATTCCTCTGTTCCGGCAACAGGAGGCGGCCTACGATCAACTCGTGAAGGACGGCTTCGCCGGCAAGTTCATGCACCTGGAAAAGCAGCGCGACCGCATCGAGAAAGAACAGGACCTGCGCGCACAGCAATTCAACATCGCCAGCCTCAAAGCGACCATCAGCCAGGTGACGAAGCGCATTGCACAGATTGGCTCGAGCTATCGCCAGCAGTTGCAGAACGAAAGGATCGATGCCGAAGCGCACTACCATAAGCTGCGGCAGGACTGGCACAAGCAAGTGCGCCGTCATGACTTGCTCGAACTGAAGGCGCCGCAGGACGGGATCGTCAAAGACCTCGCCACCCACACCCTGGGGAGTGTCGTTGCACCGGGTACCGTGGTCATGACCCTGGTGCCCGGCGGCGCAGGGGTATTGGCGGAAGTCTGGGTGAGCCATCTGGACGCGGGAATGGTGGAGGCCGGGCAGCTTGCCCGATTGAAGTTCACCGCCTATGCGTTCCAGCACTATGGAATGCTCGACGGCCGCGTCAGGCAAATCAGCCCGGACGCAGGGGAGCCGGCCGAGCAGAAAAGCGCGAAGAACGCCGGTATCCAGGACCAGCCGGCCTCGGGCTTTCGCGCCCTGATCGAATTGCCCGAGCCTTTCCTGCAGGCGCAGGGCAAGCGCCACCGGCTGTCGCCGGGTATGCAGGTCAGCGCCGAAATCAAGCTCGGCACGCGCACCGTAATGGAATACCTGCTCTCGCCTGTGCAAAAGACTTTGCAGGAGGCGGGGCGCGAGCGGTAGTC
>CAKKSJ010000499.1 GCA_919902965.1 Burkholderiales bacterium | reverse complement strand
CGCATATTTGTCGTTGCTGTCGCTGCGTATGTTCAGGATGCGCACGCCCGCGACCACCTCGTCCGCGCCGCTGTTGAGTTGGGTCAGAAACGCGCCTTTGCCGTTGAACTCGCTGCCGCGGGTTTCCTCCCAGTCAAATACCCCGTGGTTGGGCGTGCCGCAGAGGATGGCCTTCGACACGTAGGCCGCGCCACCGCCATTCTTGAGGTAATTGCGAATCGCATATCCGCCGCGCGAATTGCCGATGAGCACCACTTTGTCGCGGCCGCTGCGCTTGCGCACCTCCGCCACCTCGCGCGCGAGTGCCTCCATCTGCTCGGCCGTGGAGGAACGCAGCGGCTGCGGCTTGGCGTCCACGCTGCGCGCCAGCGGATACGGTAAATCGACGGCATGCAACAGCTTGCGATCGTAAGCATTCGACTCGAAACGCCACTCGGTGGTCTGCCACAGCGCCGCGGTATCGCCGTTGCCATGCACGAAAACAACGGGCGGCGCTTGCTCCGCAGCAGGCTGAAACGCGGCACAAGCCGCCAACAACAGCAACAGGGGCAGCGCGCGGACGCGGCGCAACAGAGCGGACATGGTTTTCTCCTTGAGTGGCGTGGAGCGCTAGCTTTGCAATATACCCAGCTTCCGGCGCGGCTGCACGACGGCCTGCGCACCGCTTATACTACGCAACAGTATCTGACGCTGCAATTTACGGAGTGTTTGCCGATGCGATTGCGCACCATCCGGTCCCTGGTCCGGTTCCTCCTATTGCTGTTACTTGCCGTGCCGTGCGCGCGTGCAGCGCTGCCGCTGGATGTCAGGGGCGCGCCCACGCTTGCACCCATGCTCGCGCAGGTGACCCCGGCGGTGGTGAATATTTCGGTGGTCACGCGCTCGCCGATGGAGGACAACCCGCTGTTTCGCGACCCCCTGTTCCGGCGTTTTTTCAATATTCCGGACCGCCCGTCGCGCGAGGAACAAAGCGCCGGCTCGGGCGTGATCGTCGACAGCGCGCGCGGCTATGTGCTCACCAACAATCACGTGATCAATAATGCGCAGGAAGTGGTGGTCACGCTGAAAGACCGGCGCACGCTCAAGGCGCGGCTGGTCGGCACCGACCCTGGCACCGACATCGCCGTGCTCAAAATCGAGGCAGCCGATCTGGCCGAACTGCGATTCGGTGATTCCGACATCATGAACGTGGGCGATTTCGTCGTCGCCATCGGCAACCCCTTCGGTATCGGCCAGACTGTCACCTCGGGCATCGTCAGTGCGCTCGGCCGCACCGGTCTGGGTATAGAAGGCTACGAAGATTTCATTCAGACCGACGCCTCGATCAATCCGGGCAACTCCGGCGGGGCGCTGGTGAACCTGGCAGGCGAACTGGTCGGCATCAATACCGCCATCATCGGCCCTTCCGGGAGCAGCGTCGGCATCGGCTTTGCCGTGCCCTCGAACATGGTGCGCAGCGTGATGGCGCAGATCATCCGCTATGGCGAAGTCCGCCGCGGCCGCGTCGGCGTGGTAACCCAGGACATGACGCACGAACTGGCGAAAACGCTGGCGGCGGACTCCGCAAACGGCGCGGTGGTGGTCAAGGTGGAGCCGGATTCGCCTGCGGCCAGGGCAGGTCTGAAGCCGCGCGACATCGTGACCGGCGTCAACGGCAAGCCGGTGCGCGGCTCCGCCGATTTGCGCAACCGCATGGGACTGATCCCCGTCGGCGATGAGGTGGAACTGCAGGTGCAGCGCGGCGCAAGAGCGCTCAATCTGCGCCTGCGCATAGCCGAACTGTTCACCATGACCGAAATCCCGGGCGAAGCCGTGCCGCAGCTGGCCGGCGTGCGCGTGTCCGGTATCGAAGCGGGCATGCCGCAATACGGCACGGTCGAGGGCGCTATCGTCACCCGCATCAAAGAAAACTCACCCGGCGCGAAAACCGGCCTGCGCCCGGGCGACGTGCTCTACGCGGTCAATCGCAAGCGCGTGCGCTCCGCAGCGGAGCTGCTCGCCGCATTGCGCGCCGCGGAACGGCCGCTGCGGATTTTTCTGCTGCGCGGCGAGTCGCGTCTCACCCTGACTCTGCGCTAGAATTGTCGCACGCTAAACGAGGAATCGACATGAACGATGCACACTCCGCTCCCGCATTGCCTGTCGGCCATGCCGATATCGCCGCAGCCGCCGTACGCATCGCCGGCCATGCCCGGCGCACGCCGGTGATGACATCGCGCACGGTGGACGCGCGCACCGGCGCGCAGGTGTTCTTCAAGTGCGAAAACCTGCAGCGCATGGGAGCGTTCAAGTTTCGCGGCGCCTATAACGCGATGTCGCAGCTGACGCCGGAGCAAAAGCGCAGCGGCGTACTCGCCTACTCTTCGGGCAATCACGCCCAGGCTGTGGCGCTGGCGGGTGCGCTCCTTGGTATTAAGACGGCGATCGTAATGCCGCTGGACGCGCCGCAGGTGAAATTGGAGGCCACGCGCGCCTACGGCGCGGAGGTCATCACCTATGACCCGAAAACGGCCAGTCGTGAAGAACTGGCAACGCGCATCGCCGCTGCGCGCAGCCTGAGCGTCATCCCTCCCTACAATCACGCCCAGGTCGTCGCCGGACAGGGCACGGCTGCAAAAGAATTGATCGAGGAAACCGGCGCGCTGGACTATCTGCTCGTGCCCTGCGGCGGCGGCGGGCTGCTCTCGGGCTGCGCGGTCGCGGCCAGCCACTGGTCGCCGGCCTGTAAAGTGATCGGGGTCGAACCCGAGGCGGGCGACGATGCTACGCGCTCGTTCCACTCGAAGACGCTGCAGAGCTGCCACAACCCGGACACCATCGCCGACGGCGCGCGCACGCCTTCGCTCGGGTCGATCACCTTCCCGCTGGTGCTGCAATACGTGCACGACATGCTGACGGTCAGCGACGCGGAACTGCTGCGCAGCATGTTCTGGATCTGGGAGCGCATGAAAATCGTCGCCGAGCCCACCGGCGTTCTCGCCGCCGCCGCCCTGCTCGAAGGCAAGCTCCAGGGGCGCCACGAATACCAGGGCAAGCGCATCGGCGTCGTCATCTCCGGTGGCAACGCCGACATCAAGGCGCTGTGCCGCATGATCTAGCCGCCTGATCCCGGCGCATCGCAGTGGCCATGGCGCACCCCGCAGCAAGGGCCGAATTCCGCTTCTACGAGGAGCTGAACGATTTCCTGCAGCCGGAGCGGCGCAGGCGCGCGTTTGACTACAGCGTCGCAGGTACGCGCTCGGTCAAGGATGCGATTGAGGCGATCGGCGTGCCGCATACCGAGGTCGACCTGATCCTGGTTGACGGACTATCCGTGGGATTCGATCACGTTCTGCGCGGCGGCGAGCGCGTCGCCGTGTATCCGGTGTTCGAGCGCCTGGATATCGCGCCGCTGCAGCACCTGCGGCCCAGGCCTTTGCGCGAACCGCGTTTTGTGCTGGATACGCACCTGGGCAAGCTCGCACGCCATCTGCGCATGGCCGGCTTCGACTGCCTTTACCGCAACAACTACCGCGACATCGAGATTATCACCAGCGCGCTGGCCGAACAGCGCATCATACTCACGCGCGACAAGGGCCTGCTCAAGCAACGCCTGGTCACGCACGGCTACTTCGTGCGCCATACCGGGTCGGAGGAGCAGTTGCGCGAGGTGGTGCGCGCATTGCAGCTGGAGACGGCCCTGCGGCCGTTCACGCGCTGCCGCGAATGCAATGCCGAATTGCGCGAGGTGCCCAAGGCCGAGATCGAGTCGCGCCTGCCGCAAAAAGTGCGCGCCGCCTACGAGCGCTTCCAGCTCTGCCCCGGCTGCGGCCGCATCTACTGGGAAGGCAGCCACTACGCGCGGCTGTTGCCGCTGCTGCAACGGGCCGCAGAACCCGGCGGCACACGCGGCGAAGCCTGATCAGGCGGCTTTGTCCTTCATCGGGCAGGTATTGACGCCGATCAGGGTGTAAAGGGGACAGAAATTGACCACCCCGGTCAGCAGCGGCACCAGGCCGACCAGCCCCCACCAGCGGGCATTGCCTTCCAGTATCAGGATCAGGCTGAGCAAGCCCAAGCCCACCACAATGCGCAAAATCTTGTCGACACCGCCCACATTCGCTTTCATGGATTAGTCCTCCGTTTCAGAATTGATCACCGCGCAATCTTAGCGCAGCAACGCGACTGGGTATGTAACTGAAGTTACGTTGTGGCCGCGCCCGGCCTTCCCCGCCTGGCGCGGCCCGAACCAGTGTATTCTAAGCACGTCGACAGCAGGAGGCATTATGCAAAACTCGCCTACCGAGCGCTTGTTCGCCATCCTTGAGCGCCAGCGATCGGCCTTTGCCGAAGAGATGAATCCGACTGTCGCGGTGCGCCAGAACCGCCTCGCCCGGATCGCGGCGATGGGCGATAAGCATGCCGCTCAGATCGTCGAAGCGATCAGCGCCGACTTCGGCCACCGTTCGGCACAGGAAACACAGATGGCCGAGCTGGTATACGTGGGCGCTGCGATCCGCCACGCCGAGCGCCATCTCGAGCGCTGGATGAAGCCGCGCCGCATGCCGACCGCGATGCATTACCGCCCCGCCAGCAACCGCCTGCTGCGCCAGCCACTGGGCGTGGTAGGCATCATTGCGCCCTGGAATTATCCCTATCAGCTCGCCCTCGCGCCCGCGGTGGCGGCGATCGCCGCCGGCAACCGCGTGATGATCAAGCCCTCGGAGCTGACGCCGCGCTTTTCCGAGCTGCTCGCGCGCATGGTGGCGGAGTTCTTCGACGAGGGCGAAATGGCAGTGATCATCGGCGATGCCCAGACCGGCAAGTCCTTCACCGAACTGCCTTTCGACCATCTGTTCTTCACCGGGTCCACTGCGGTCGGAAGAATGGTGGCCCAGGCTGCGGCGAAGAACCTGACTCCCGTGACCCTGGAACTGGGCGGCAAGTCGCCGGCCATACTCGATCCTTCGAGCGAGCTCGCCACGGTGGCGCCGCGCCTCGCCTTCGGCAAGCTGCTCAACGCGGGCCAAACCTGCATCGCCCCGGACTACGCTTTCGTGCCCAAGGACCGCATCGACGCCTTCGTCGAGGCGATGCAGCGCGCGGTGGCCAAGATGTACCCGCGCCTCGCCGCCAACCCGGACTACAGCAGCATCGTCAATGAGCGGCATTTCTCCCGCCTGCAGGGACTGCTCGAAGACGCCCGCAGCAAGGGCGCGCGCATGGTCACCATCAACCCCGCGGGCGAGAGCTTCGATCCGGCCAAGCGCAAGCAGCCGCCGGTGCTGGTTCTGGGAGCGACGCCGGAGATGAAACTGATGCAGGAAGAGATCTTCGGTCCCATCCTGCCGGTGCTCGCATACGGGCACATCGACGAGGCCATCGCCTACATCAACCGCCACGACCGGCCTCTGGCGCTGTACTGGTTCGGCAGCGACGCCGCGAACCGCGACAAGGTGCTCAGCCAGACGATATCGGGCGGCGTCACGCTGAACGACTGTATCTGGCACATCGCGCAGGAGGACCAGCCCTTCGGCGGCGTGGGCGCCAGCGGCAGCGGC
>CAKKSJ010000498.1 GCA_919902965.1 Burkholderiales bacterium | reverse complement strand
AACCTGCTCAACGAATGGATGGACCCGCGCCACATCCAGACGCGCGCGTTTGGCGATGCTTCGGACGAAGAGACGGAGCGGCCGCGCATGTGGCGCTTCTGGCGCGAGCTGCCGCCCAAGGGCAAGATCGGGATCATGTTCGGTTCCTGGTACACCTACCCGATACTGAACCGGGCGCTGGGCAAGTCGGAGGACGCCGCATTGACGGGAAATCTCGAGGAGATCGTGCGCTTCGAGAAAATGCTCTGCGACGAAGGCGTATTGCTGCTGAAGTTCTGGTTTCACCTCTCCAAGAAGCAGCAGAAAATGCGCATGCAGGAGCTGGAGAAAGATCCGCTGACGCGCTGGCGCGTGACCAAGCTCGACTGGGAACGCTTCAAGATGTACGACGCCTTCCGCAAGGTGTCGGAGCGCGCGCTGCGCGAAACCAGCAACGCCAACGCGCCCTGGACGGTGATCGAGGGAGCGGACACGCGCTATCGCAGCCTCACCGCAGGCAAGATGCTGCTCGATGCCATGAAAAAGCGGCTGGAGAAGGCGAGCTACAAGGAGCGCCGCGTGCAGGTGCCGCCGCTGCCGGAAATGGACAACCTTGGGCTGCTGCGCAATCTGGACATGACGCAGAGGCTCGCCAAGGAAAAGTACGAAACGCAGCTGGAGAAATGGCAGGGGCGGCTGAATCTGCTGTCACGCAACAGCAAGTATTTCAAGAAGCACTCACTGGTCCTGCTGTTCGAGGGCTCGGACGCAGCCGGCAAGGGCGGGGCGATCCGGCGCATCACGGGCGCCATCGACGCGCGCCATTTCCAGGTGGTGCCGGTCGCCGCACCGACCGAGGAAGAGCGCGCGCAGCCCTACCTGTGGCGCTTCTGGCGCCATGCGCCGCGGCGCGGGCGCATCAGCATTTTTGACCGCTCCTGGTATGGGCGCGTGCTGGTGGAACGCGTCGAGGGCTTCTGCGGCGTCGCCGACTGGATGCGCGCTTACAGCGAGATCAACGACTTCGAGGAGCAGCTGGTGTGCGGCGGCGCGATCGTGTGCAAATTCTGGCTGCAGATCACCGCGGAGGAACAGCTCAAGCGCTTTACGCTGCGGCAGAAGACCAGCTTCAAGCGCTTCAAGATCACCGAGGAGGACTGGCGCAACCGCAAGAAATGGGGCGAATACGAGCAGGCGGTGTGCGATATGATCGATCGCACCAGCACCGAGATCGCGCCCTGGACCGTGGTCGAAGCCGAGGATAAATACTTCGCTCGCATCAAAATCCTCAAGACCATTGTTGCGCGCATGCAGGCTGCGCTTTGAAAGCTGGCCGGGAACTTTAGCGTCGCATCGTAGCGTAAACAAATACCCTGCTGGTGTCGCCGCTGTGTGGCCGGCGCGCTGGCAGACCATGAGGAGAGTGAGATGAGAACAGGAGCGGGTTTGATGGTGTGCGCGGCCTTGCTGGCATTCCCGGCTATCGTCATGGCGCAGGGCGACGCGACCTTTGCCACGCGCAATATGACAGTAGATACCGCGCTCGTAGCGGCGCAGGCGGCCTTGAAAAAATGCCGCGACAGCGGCTGGCAGGCCGCCGTTGCGGTGGTGGATCGCAGCGGCGTGGTGCAGGTGCTGCTGCGCGATCGCTACGCCGGGCCGCATACGCCGCGCACCGCAGGCGGCAAGGCCTGGACCGCGGTGAGTTTTCGCAGCAATACCAGCGCGTTGGTGGAACTGACGCAGCCGGGAAAGCCGCAAAGCGGCCTGCGCAGCCTGCCGCGCGCCGTGATCATTGGCGGCGGCATGATCATCGAGGGCGGTGGCCAGATGCTGGGCGCGATCGGCGTATCCGGCGCCCCGGGCGGGGAGGCGGATGAGCTTTGCGCCAAGGCGGGAATTGCCGCGATCCGGGAGAGTCTGGAATTCTAAGCGCGATTGCGGCAGCGGGCGATGGGTCAAAGGGACGCGGAGCAAGACCGTCGCGGGGTACGGGGTATAGAGTGCGTAAGAAGAAGCAAATGCAAGTCGTCGATACCTGGGACGCAGGGGTGTGCAAAGCCCTCATCGACCAGTTGTGGTCTCTGCGCGCGAGCATGCTGGAAAATGAAGCGAACCTGGCCGCTTGGCTGGGGAGTGTCGACCCCGGCTACAAGGCAAGCGCGCGCAATCTCGCGCATTATCTGGCTCTTCGCCGGAGCGACCGGCGCCCGCTGCAGGAACAACTCGCCCGGATCGGCCTGTCCTCCCTGGGGCGTGCCGAATCGCATGTCCTTGCCAATCTGGACAAGGTGCTTGGTATCCTGCATCGATTGACCGGGCAGACCTGGCAACCGCACTCCGAGGAGGAACCGGCCGGAATCCAGAGCAGCCAAAAGCTGTTGGAACGCCATACCAGCGACCTGCTGGGGACGCCACCCGCGGGGAGGGCGGTTCGTATCATGGTCACCCTGCCATCGGAAGCCGCCGGAGATTTCGGTCTGGTGCGGCGATTGATCGTATCCGGCATGGATATCGCCCGCATCAATTGCGCTCACGACGGGCCTGAGCAGTGGAAGGCGATGGCCGCACACGTTCGCCGTGCAGCCAAAGCAGTGGGCCGGCAAGTCAAAATTCTGATGGATCTGGGCGGGCCCAAGTTGCGCACCGGTCCGATTGCCGCCGGACCCGCGCTGCTCAAGCTGCGGCCGCAGCGCGATGCACTCGGCCGCGTGCTGGTTCCCGCCCGTGTCGGCCTGCGGCTGGCGGGAGCGACAAGCTCGGTGGCAGGCGCAGCCGTGCACGCCGGGGTCGATGCGGATTGGTTGGATCAGTTAAGGGCGGGCGATCGTGTCGATCTTAGCGACGCACGCGGCGCCGAGCGCAGCCTGCTGGTGGTTCGCCGGGACGAAGAAGGGGCGCTGGCCGAGTGCGCTCAAACCGCCTACCTGGTGCCGGAAACGCGGCTCAAACTGCGGCGCAAGGGGCTCGGAATGCCCACCAGCCCCCTGGCCGACCTGCCTAGCAAAGAGGGCCAACTGCATCTTGAGCGCGGCGACACCCTGTATTTGACCCGCAGCGGCATCGGTCAAGCGACGCGCTTGGGAAAGGGAAAAAAACAGCGCCCGGCGTCCATGGTGGCCTGTACCTTGCCTGAGATTTTTGAGCAGGTGTGCATTGGGGAGAGGATCTGGTTCGACGACGGTCGCATCGGCGGCGTGATCCGCCGCATCGAAGAGGACAGGCTGGAAGTCGAAATCACCCAGGCCCGCGATTTTGGCGAAAAACTGGCCAGCGACAAAGGCATCAACCTGCCGGACAGCCTGCTCGATTTGCCGGCATTGAGCGAAAAGGACATCGCGGACTTGAAGATCGTTGCCAAGCTGGCCGATCTGGTGGGCTTGTCCTATGTACAAGGGGCCAGGGACGTCGACACGCTGCGCGCCAGTCTGGTCGACCTCGGCGCGACGGACCTGGGCATAGTGCTCAAGATCGAAACCCGCCGCAGTTTCGAGAATCTGCCTGAGTTGCTGTTCTGCGCGATGGCCAGCAAGGCGGCCGGGGTCATGATTGCCCGCGGCGATCTGGCCGTGGAATGCGGTTACGAACGACTGGCGGAAGTGCAGGAGGAGATTCTCTGGGCAGCCGAGGCGGCGCATATGCCGGTGATCTGGGCGACGCAGGTGCTGGAAACGCTGGCCAAGACCGGACTGCCATCCCGCGCGGAAATTACCGACGCGGCAATGGGGGAACGGGCGGAATGCGTCATGCTGAACAAGGGGCCGCACATTACCGAGGCGATGCGGACACTGGACGATATCCTGCGCCGGATGCAGGCGCATCAGTCCAAGAAACGGCCCCTGTTGCGGGCGCTCAATGCTTGGGGCGGCGCGAAGAAATCCGCCAGGAGTTGATGCGCAGAGTGCTTGTCACTGCGCCGCGGGCAGTCCGAAACTGCGCCGAACCATGATGCAGTCCTCCGACCCGGATTGAAATTCGCGGCACACCAGGGGCCGGTTTACGTAAACGCCGCAATGCGCCCGGCCTCCAATATCACCCAGCAGCGCCGAGCAGCGATTTCCGTGGCAGAGCATGCGGCCGTGCTCGATATCGATCAGTTCATCCGGAATGCCCGCAGCATCGCCATCTCCAATGAACACCGGCCAGGATTCCGAATAGGCGCAGCATGCGCCGCAGGCAAGGCAGTCAAAGGCCATCAGGGCCCCGACTGTCTTATGCGGTGACAGGTTGCGATCGAACCGGTTTCGCCGGCTTGCGCAGGGTTTCCCGCGCCCGCCGGGAGGAAAGCAGCAATACAAACTCGGTAACACGCGCCGCAGTCCGCAACCGGGTGAGCTCCACCTCGTAGACCCGCCTCACCAGCGCAAACTCATGTCCGGTTTCAAGCGCAAGCGCCTGCATCGCCTTCAGGTGTAGCGCTTCCTGATCTGGATTATCGTAGAGTCGTGGCATAGGGAAATTCCTTGGGGATGTTGTCCGCGCTATTGCTTCCGCGCTGGTCGCGCCCGCTCAGGGCAGCGCTCGAGCGGCGTTGATGCAACTGTGACAACAGTGGCAATTATATTCCCTGCCCGGGAAGTCTGTATCAAGCTTGCGATTGATTTTTCTGATATGGCCCAATGCATCACGGGATCGCAGCAATCGCGATTGCGTCGAGATCCGAGCCTACACGGCCTTGATTCTAAAAGTTTATCGCGAGCGCGTCGCCTTCGCCGCGGAGCCGGCTGCGCAGCCTGTCACACGAATGTCACAATAATGTCATCTCGTTCAAGCGCTCGAACGTGACACTGGAGTGAAACATTTGTTACGCATACTCAGGCGCCGTCCGGATCACCGCCTTGCCGCGTCCACCAACTGCCAGAAGGAGGGGCCCCAAACCCATGCTGAGCCCATACAAAGGAAAAACCGGCCTGCGCCGCCTGATCAACGCCTTCGGCTATTCGATCAGCGGGCTGCGCGCGGCGTACCGACTGGAAGACGCGTTTCGCCAGGAAATTCTGCTCGCTGCAATACTGATACCCGCAGCCCTGTTGCTGCCCGTGGCAGCGACCGGACGAGCTCTCCTGCTGGGCAGCGTTTTCCTCGTATTGATCGTGGAGCTGCTGAATTCGGCGATCGAGGCCGCAGTAGATCGCATCTCGCTCGACAACCATGAACTTGCCAGGGTTGCAAAAGATATCGGCAGTGCCGCGGTCATGCTGAGTCTGGTCTGCATGACGCTCATCTGGATCATCGTCCTGGCCAATTGAATGGCTGTCATCGAATATTCAAACAGATGTAATTCAAGCGTCATCTGGCTTCTTCAGACTGGCCACCTGTGCAGTCAACGGTACGCCAGCGCCTCCCCCAGACAGCGCTCCGCATTGCGGTCGTAACGGAAACCTACCCCCCTGAAATCAATGGTGTCGCGCGCACCGTCGGCCTCATGGTCGATGCACTGCTGGCGCGCGGACACCAGGTCGATTTGATCCGGCCGCGGCAGTCTTCCGACCTTGGTCGCACGCCGGCAAGGACGCTCGAGGGTTTCACTGAGACGCTCACTATCGGATTGCCGATTCCGAAATACCCGGAACTGCAGCTCGGCATTGCCAGGATGCAAGGGCTGCTCAAGGCCTGGCGCCGGAGCAGGCCCGATGTCGTGCATTTGATCACCGAGGGTCCGCTCGGCTGGTGCGCCCTGCGGGCGGCGCGCAAGCTCGGCATCGCGGTGGTCTCCGACTTCCACACCAACTTTCACGACTACAGCCGCCACTATGGTTTCGGCTGGATTGCCGGTCTGGTCACGGGCTACCTGCGCGCGCTGCACACGCGCACCGATCAGACTTTTGTCCCTACGCACGAAATGCGCGATCGCCTGCACGCACTGGGATTCAAGGACCTCAGCATCGTCGGCCGCGGCATAGACACGCAGCTTTTCAGCCCGCAGAAGCGCAGCGCCGAACTGCGCCGTTCATGGCAATGCGAAAACGACACCTTGGTTGCGCTGTACGTCGGCCGGCTCGCGGCGGAGAAGAATCTGCACCTGTTCGTTGAAGCCGTGCGCGCCGCCAGGCGCTCGCGCCCGGATCTGCGCGTGGTGATCGTCGGCGACGGTCCCATGGGCAAGCGCCTGCGCGCGGAGAATCCGGACTTTCATTTTGCCGGGATGCGCACCGGCGAGGATCTCGCGGCCTATTACGCGTCCGCGGACCTGTTCGTGTTTCCGAGCCTCAGCGAAACCTTCGGCAACGTCACCATGGAAGCCCTGGCGAGTGGCCTTGCGGTCGTCGCGTTCGACTATGCCGCGGCGCGCGAGCACATCGTTCACGGGCACAACGGTCTGGTGGCAGCGCGTGAGGACGAGAGCGCGTTCTGCAAACAGGTGCTGCGTCTTGCCGGCTCGAAGCAGGACGTACACAGATTGCGCCAACTGGCCAGACAGACTGCGGAACGCCTGAGTTGGGGCAGGGTGTTTGACGATCTTGAGCGATCGCTGCTCAAGTTCGCCACGCCAGCCTCAGATGCGGCGACGGACTGCGCGCGTGCAGTGGCCATGGACTAGCCGGAGTCGCAATGCAACTGCGCGTCATTCATCTCGACTCCCTGCTCGACTGGGACCGGCGCTGGACCCACCGGCTCAACGCCAGCGTCGGGCTTGCGCCGCTGCGCTTCCTGTTCCGCTTGGTGAGCCGGCTGGGAAACGGCGCGTTATGGTACGCACTGATACTGGGCCTGATGCTCAGTCAGGGCAGAACCGGGGTGGAAACCGGACTGCGCATGCTTGCCGCGGGCGCGATCGGCCTGGTGGCGTACAAACTGCTCAAATCCGGCACGCACAGAGCGCGGCCCTACCAGGTTCTGCGCGGCATCCGCCTGGGTATAGCCCCGCTCGACGCCTTCAGCTTCCCCTCGGGGCATACGCTGCACGCAGTCGCGTTCACCCTGGTTGCGGTCTCCTATTTTCCGGTTCTTGCGCCGGCGCTCGTGCCGTTTACACTGCTGGTCGCACTTTCCCGTGTCGTACTCGGCCTGCACTACCCCAGCGATGTTCTTGCCGGTGCCGCGATCGGGGGTCTTGCCGCGCAAGCCGTCCTGCTCGCCTGACACCGCAGGACGTTTGCTTGGCGGCACGAACAGGTAGCTGATATCCGGATGTCTGCGCAGATAGGCGCCGACCTCGTACCACAGGTAGTCCAGGCCAACGCGCATTTCATGAAACGGTAAAGATGTAGGCGCAGCATGCCGCTGTTTGCTTACTTGGCAGGAATAGAGCACATGCAAGAAGATGCAAGACAGTTTTCCCGCTTTCCGTACCGCGCAAGCGCCATTCTGATCCGTTTGCCCAGTCTTTACGATGTCACGCTGATCGATATTTCCGCGTACGGCGCATTGGTCCGACTGAAATGTGATGTGGAAATCCGGGTCGGAGATCGGGTGCGCCTGCGCGTGTTGACGGAGAAGGGCAACAGGG
>CAKKSJ010000497.1 GCA_919902965.1 Burkholderiales bacterium | reverse complement strand
CGACATGGTGATCTTCCGCGAGAACTCGGAGGACATCTACGCCGGCATCGAGTGGGCTTCGGGCACGCCGGAAGCGAAGAAGCTGGTCGACTACCTGATCAAGGAAATGAAAGTAACCAAGATCCGTTTCCCCATGACCGCGGCGATCGGCATCAAGCCGGTTTCGAGCGAAGGCAGCGAGCGCCTGGTCAGGAAGGCGTTCCAGTACGCGATCGACAACAACCGCAAGTCGGTCACCCTGGTGCACAAAGGCAACATCCAGAAATTCACCGAGGGCGCCTTCCGCGATTGGGGCTATGCACTGGCGCAGAAAGAGTTCGGCGCCAAGTTGCTCGATGGCGGTCCGTGGATGAGCTACAAGAACCCGAAGACGGGCCAGGAGATCGTGGTGAAGGACGTCATTATGGACGCGATGCTGCAGCAGATCCTGCTGCGCCCTGCGGAATACGACGTACTCGCCACGCTAAACCTGAACGGCGATTACATCTCCGACGCGCTTGCCGCACAGGTCGGCGGGATAGGCATCGCCCCCGGCGCCAACATGTCGGATACCGTCGCCATGTTCGAAGCCACCCATGGTACCGCGCCGAAGTACGCAGGCAAGGACTATGTCAACCCGGGCTCGGAGATCCTCTCGGCCGAAATGATGCTGCGTCACATGGGCTGGGCCGAGGCGGCCGATCTGATCATCAAGTCCATGGAAGCGGCGATCAACGCCAAGACCGTGACCTACGACTTCGCCCGCCTGATGACTGGCGCCACGCAGGTTTCGTGCTCCGGCTTCGGAAAGGCCATGATCGACAACATGCGTTGAAGCGCAAGTTCGCCATGCGCGCACGACGCGCCCGCTGGCGACCCGGCAGTTGAAGAAAAGCACGCGGCAGCGGGCGCAACGCCTGCTGCCGTTTTTCGTTACGCTTGTGAAAATGCCGCGCCGAGCGCAAGCATTGCGCCGCATCCCGACAGCGTTTAGGATTACACTCAAGCAACGCGTCTTTCCGGCGGCGCTGCGGTCAGCGTGACGGGAACTGCCTGCCATAATTTATTGTCTGAAAAAAGTATCGGAATTTGCGCAATTGGGTCTGATTCGAGGGACAGATTGGGCCAGGGAAGGGGTGAGACCCTTGCTTTCCAGTTATTGATCCCCAGATTTAAAAGGCCTTACAGTCAATTAATTGACTGAGTGTAGAATCTGGCATAGTGTCTATGTGGGTGAACGAGTATGGCAAACCGGGCGCGCGAAGGGACCGTATTAGAGGCGAAAAAGGCCAAGGTCAAGCCGCCGCCGCTATTCAAGGTTATGCTGCTGAATGACGACTATACGCCAATGGAATTCGTGATCATCGTGCTGCAGACGTTTTTCAGCCTGAGCCGCGAGCAAGCGACACAGATCATGTTGAAGGTGCATCGGGAAGGAATGGGCGTATGCGGCGTGTATCCGAAGGATGTGGCAGTTACCAAGGTAGAGCAAGTGGGCAGTTTCGCCCGCCAGCATCAACATCCGCTTCAATGCGTGATGGAGGAGACTGAATGATTGCGCAGGAACTCGAAGTCAGCTTGCACATGGCTTTTGTCGAGGCACGGCAAAAACGCCATGAGTTCATCACCGTCGAGCATCTGTTGCTGGCGCTGCTGGACAATCCCACCGCTGCCGAGGTATTGCGCGCTTGCTCCGCCAACGTCGACGAACTGCGCAAGAGCCTCTCCGGCTTTGTGGCCGAACACACTCCGACTGTGGCCGGAACCGAGGAGATTGACACCCAGCCGACGCTGGGATTCCAGCGCGTTATCCAGCGCGCCATCCTGCACGTGCAATCCTCCGGCAAAAAGGAGGTGACCGGCGCCAATGTATTGGTTGCCATATTTGGCGAGAAGGATTCGCACGCCGTGTACTTTCTGCATCAGCAAGGCATTACGCGCCTGGACGTGGTCAACTTCATATCGCATGGGATTACCAAGACGCCGCAGAGCCCGGGAAGCAAGCCGGAAGGGAGCGAGGAGCAGCAGGACGAGCAGGCCGGACACGGTGCGCTCGAAACCTACACGCTCAATCTGAACGCGCAGGCCTTGGTCGGCAAGATAGATCCTCTCATCGGCCGCGAACGCGAGCTCGAGCGCGTGATCCAGACCCTCTGCCGGAGGCGCAAGAACAATCCGCTGCTGGTGGGCGAGGCCGGGGTGGGCAAGACCGCGATCGCGGAAGGCCTGGCGCGGCGCATAGTTGAAAACAACGTGCCCGAAGTGCTGGCGCGCTGCCAGGTCTATGCGCTGGACATGGGCGCATTGCTCGCGGGGACCAAATACCGGGGCGACTTTGAGCAGCGCCTGAAGGCGGTATTGAAGCAGCTGCTGGATAACTGCAATGCAATCCTGTTCATCGATGAGATCCACACCCTGATCGGCGCCGGCTCCGCATCCGGCGGAACGCTGGATGCGTCCAATCTGCTAAAACCCGCGCTTTCCTCGGGACAGTTGAAGTGCATCGGCGCGACAACCTATAACGAGTATCGCGGCGTATTCGAAAAAGACCACGCCTTGTCGCGTCGTTTCCAGAAGATCGATGTGGTTGAACCCTCGGTAGAGGAAACCGTCGCCATACTGCGCGGCCTGAAGAGCCGCTTCGAAGCGCACCACGGCATCAAATATTCCGCGGCGGCTCTCACCACCGCAGCCGAGTTGTCGGCGCGCTTTATCAATGACCGGCACCTGCCGGACAAGGCCATCGACGTCATCGACGAGGCCGGCGCGGCGCAGCGCATCCTGCCCAAGACCAAGCAGAAGAAGGTGGTGGGCAAGCTCGAAATCGAGGAGATCATCGCCAAGATAGCGCGCATCCCGCCGCGGAGCGTTTCATCCGATGATCGCGAGTCGCTGAAGAATCTCGACCGCGACCTGAAGGCGGTGGTATTCGGCCAGGATAAGGCGATCGACGCGCTCGCCGCCTCGATCAAGATGGCGCGCAGCGGCCTCGGTCAGCCGACCAAGCCGATCGGCTCGTTTCTGTTTTCCGGTCCCACCGGCGTCGGCAAGACCGAGGTGGCGAGACAACTCGCCTATTGCATGGGCATCGAATTGACGCGCTTCGACATGTCGGAATACATGGAGCGCCATGCCGTGTCGCGCCTGATCGGCGCGCCGCCGGGCTACGTCGGTTTCGACCAGGGCGGCCTGCTCACCGAGGCGATCAGCAAAAAACCGCACTGTATACTGCTGCTCGACGAGATCGAGAAGGCGCACCCGGATGTCTACAATATCCTGCTGCAGGTGATGGACCACGGAACGCTCACCGACAACAACGGGCGCAAGGCGGATTTCCGCAACGTCGTCATCATCATGACCACCAATGCCGGAGCCGAGGCGCTCAACAAAACCGGCATCGGATTCAGCCGCTCGCGCACCACCGGCGACGAAATGGTCGAGATCAAGCGCATGTTCACGCCCGAGTTCAGGAACCGGCTGGACGCCATCATTTCGTTCGCTTCGCTCGACCACGAAATCATCCTGCGGGTAGTGGACAAGTTCCTGATGCAGCTGGAAGAGCAACTGCACGAAAAGAAAGTCGAGGCCATATTCACCGAAGCGCTGAAGGCGCACCTGGCGGAGCATGGATTCGATCCGCTGATGGGCGCGCGACCGATGGCGCGCCTGATCCAGGACACGGTGCGCCGCGCCTTGGCCGACGAGTTGCTGTTCGGGCGTCTGGTCAGCGGCGGCAAGATCATCATCGACATCGATGAGGCGGACAAGGTACATCTGGTCTTCGCCGACGACACGCCGGTCGAACCGCCTCCGGTGGTGCAGGCAGGCTGAAGAAACCTGCAGCAATAAAAAAAGGCCGCGATTGCGGCCTTTTTCATGCCAGAGGCAAGTCAGTCTTAGAGCGCCTAACAGAGTTACCGTTAGGCGGCT
>CAKKSJ010000496.1 GCA_919902965.1 Burkholderiales bacterium | reverse complement strand
CTCCCGCAATCCCTGCGCCGTGAGGATCATGATCCGGTCCGCTGTCGCGGCCGCGGCCCGCGAATGCGTCACCAGGATGCAGCCCGCATTGCGCGTCTTGACCTGCTCGCGCAGCAGCGCCAGCACCTGGGCCGCGCTCTCCGGGTCGAGATTGCCGGTCGGCTCGTCGGCGAGCAGCAGCTTGGGGCTATGCACCAGTGCGCGCGCAATCGCGACGCGCTGCAGCTCACCGCCCGACAATTCGCGCGGCATGCTCGCTGCGCGGCCTTCGAGGCCGACCGAGGCGAGCATCGCGCGCGTGCGCGCTGCGGCCTCTTCCTCGGCGACATGATTCAGTATCAAAGGCAGCGCGACATTCTGCGCCAGGCTCAGATAGGGCAGGATGTGAAACGCCTGGAACACAAAACCCATGCTCGCGCGGCGCAGTTCGGTCAGCGCATCGTCCGCCAGACCGGCCAGGTCGACGCCGTCGAGGCGGATGCTGCCCGCGTCAGGCCGGTCCAGTCCCGCGATCAGATTGAGCAGCGTGGATTTACCGATGCCGGACTCGCCCATCACGGCGATGTACTCACCCGCGCCAAGTTCGAGTTCGACGCCGCGCAGCACGCTGCGGCTGCGCGCGCCCGCGTAAGTCTTGCTCAGTTGTTCCAGCACCAGCACGATAGCTTGCCCGCGCCGTCGGCGCCCGGATTCCTTGTCGAGGTCACTGGCCGAGGTTAGCCTGCGCGCCCCTGCGTGGCAAGCTATCGCCTGAGGGTGGGGACTGGTGATCGGCTTCCTGTGCTCGAAACTGCTGGAACCCGCGGATTTCGTGAAGGCGAAATAGGCGCGGGCTGCTGCGCCGGTAAGAACGGGGTCGGGGTGAGCACTATTTGGAAATGCACTCCGCCCCCTATTATCAAGCAGACAAATCCCTGAGCCAGTTCGCCGCATCCAGAATGTGCACCGGCGCGCGGTGTTCTTCCTGCCTTAACTCATAAACGATCTGCACCGCTTCAGCCTCGGCAAAACGATTGGCGAAGCGGGTGAGCGCGCGATGCGGAACCTTGTCCGACAACTTGCACTCAATCAGATGGGTCAGACGATCCTCTTCGCTCAGTGCGAAGTCGACTTCGGCGCCGTCCTTGGTGCGGATGTAATGCAGGCCGATGTCTTTGCCCTGCGCGTCCTGCCGGAAATGCGCGTGTTTGAGCAGCATCGCCGCCACAGCGTTCTCGAAGCGCACGCCCGCGTCGCCGCGCACCAGCCCCGTATCGAAGAAATACACCTTCGGCGTTTGCAGGATGGCGCGGGCGATGTTGCGATGCCACGGCTGCACGGTGAAGACGATGTACAGCGCCTGCAGGATGTCGAGATAACGCTTCAGCGTCATTGGCGAGACGGCCAGGTCGCGGGCGATGGAAGCGAGCGACAGCGGCGAGCCTACGCGCTCGCGCAACAGTTCGACGAACAGCCGCATGGCGGTGATTTCGTGCAGGCGCGAGAACTCGACCACGTCCTCGCGGATCAGGTCGGTGAAGTATTGCCTCCTCCAGCTTTCCGCGTCTTCCACGGTTGCGGCGAGACAAGGCTCCGGGAAACCGCCGCGTTCCATCAACCGCGCAAGCGCTTCAGCGGGCGTGCTGCCCTGCTGCTCGCACCATTCGCGCACCGAAATCGGATGCAGCCGGAAGGGCAGATAGCGTCCGGCGAGCGAGTCGCCGCTCTGCCGCCAGGTTTCCATGCGCGCGCTGCCAGTCACCAGCAAGGCCGTCTCTGGCGGTTGGCCATCGACCACGCCCTTGAGCCAGTTTTTCCAGTCGGGCATTTTGTGAATCTCGTCCATTACCAGAAGGCGGATTCGCGCCGCCCAGGTCTGCCGCTGGAGGATCGTCCGGTCAGTGGCGACATCCCAGTTAAGGTACTGGGCGGACGGAAAGCGCTCCATCAACTGGCGGCAAAGTGTCGTCTTGCCTACCTGCCTTGGGCCGGTAAGCATGACCATCTTGCGTTGAAGATCGGTGGCGACCAGATTGTCGAGATAGCGTTTCATTTCGACTATTATATCTATAAATATATAAAAGTCGCGACTAATTTATATAACACGACATAATCGTCGTAATTATGAGGCTGACACGCTTTGCGATGTTGTGAATCATGGATTACACTTCACCCATGATCGAGGTGCTCCAAAGCGAGACCTTCGCACGCTGGATCGCCAAGCTCAAGGACCGGCAGGCGACCGCGCGGATCAACGCCAGGATTCGGCGGCTGTCGGAGACTGGCAATTTTGGCGTTGCTAAGACCGTACGGGACGGCGTGAGCGAGATGCGCATCGATCACGGTCCCGGGTACCGGGTCTACTTTACGCGCCACGGGTCGACGGTGGTTCTGCTGCTCGCCGGCGGCGACAAACGCACTCAGGATAGCGACATCGAACTGGCGATCCGGGTTGCAAAGGAATGGAGAGGCTAAACATGCCTGAAAAATTCACCCGCTGGGATGCAGCGGACTACCTCAAGAGCAAGGAGGACATGGCGCTCTACCTCGATGCTTGCCTGGACGAGGACAGCGGTGACGGCAAGCTGATCCGCGCCGCCCTCAACGACATCGCGCGGGCGCGAGGCATGTCGCGCCTTGCACGCGATACCGGCCTCACACGCGAAGGGCTTTACCGGGCACTGTCGGCGAACGGCAATCCCGAGCTTGCGACGGTGCTGAGGATCATCAAGGCGCTGGGTATGAGGCTGCATGCCGCTACGTCGGCTGCACCCAAGCCGCGGCGCGTGGCGCGCAAGAAAGCGCTCGCAGATCGCGCCGTGGCCTGAGGCGGAAGACGAGTCGAAGCGATAAGCGACAGGTTCCGGCATTTCTTGTAGCGCTCGGAATCTCGAAATGAGCCCCCTGCCAGGGCGACGGCGGAAGCGTGTACGCCTCCTAGTCCTGGAAATCAGCTCGCGGGAACGACCGCGGTCGCTTCGAGCTCGATCTTGCCCGGACTGTCGAGCAGGTCGGAGACGAAGATCATGCTCATGCACGGGTAATGCCGCCCCATCAGGCGTTTCCAGATCGCGCCCAGCTGCGGGCGCGCGGCGAGATAGGCCGGCTTGTCGCAGCAAAATGCGGTAATGCGGCAGATGTGTTCCGGACGCCCGCCTGCCTCGGCCAGCACGGCAAGTATGTTCTGCAGCGCCTGGTCAAACTGGGGTGCGATCTCGGTGGAGTGAAATTTCTGCTGGGCGTCCCAGCCCACCTGTCAGGCGATGAATACGATGCGCCCCGGCGCCACGGCAATGCCGTTGGCATAGCCTAAGGGCGGCGCCCAGCCTCGCGGTAACAGCACGTCCATGTTTGCCCCTTAGTCCGACAGCACCGGCGGATCCTGATCCGTTTCCCAATTTGGGTCAGGCTTGGGCGTGCGCTTGAGCCATTGCTCGATCAGGCGCACGTGCTCGGCCTCGTCCTCTTCCATTTCCAGAGCGCCCTTGCGCACGCCCGCGTCCTTGGTCAGTTTCGCGAGGTTTGCGAAAAAATCGCGCGCGCGCTTTTCGTTGAGCAACGCAATCTGCAAGGCATGGTAGGGCTGCATCAGATAGTGCAACTCAGTCGGGTCGGCGGTCTCGGGTCCTTCCATGCCTTCCCAGCGCACATTGACCGAGCTCAGCGGCGATTGTTTCCAGCCCATCTGCTCGAGGATCTGGTCGGCGTGAATCTGTTCGATGCGCGCGAGCTTGCGAAACAGCTCGGCCACCTCGCGGTTATTGTGCATTTCCATCGAATCGGCGAACTCCGCATAGCGCTCTGCAGCTTCGGCTTCCATGGCATAGGCGTGCGCCATGAAGTCCGCATTGCTCCTAAGCGGTGCGGCGCTGGCTGCGGCGCGCTTCGCTGCCGGCGCGCGTTGCGGCGCGGCAGCGGGCTTGACCGGCTTGCGCTTCGCCGCGGACGCGGGCGCCTTGCGCTTGGGGGTAGCGGCTGTCTTCCTGACCGCCTTGCTCTTCTTGACGCTCTTTTTCGTGCTCATAGTGCGAACTCCATCTCCAGGTCGGATGCTTGTTTCCTGCCTTTGCCTATGGGCGGCTGGTAGGGCTTGCGTGCGCCCTTGTACAGCACGCCGATATTCATGCCGTCATCGGTCATGATGCGCCGCGCCGCGCGCGCGGCATCATCCGTGTAGGTGACCGCCGCCGGGCGTACCATCTGTTTCCAGTCGCGCTGCTCGGGGCGGAACGTGATGCAGGGGCTGAGAATCTCGACAAAAGAGAATCCGGGCGTGCTGATTGCCTCGGCAATAAGCTCGGCAGTGCCATTGGGATCACCGGCGAACGCGCGCGCGACAAAGTTTGCGCCCGCAGCCAGAGCGATCACCATCGGATTGAAGGTGCGCAGTCCGGTGCCACCGGGCGAAAGCTTGGAATCCCAGTCAGGTTCGGTGGTCGGTGAAGGCTGGCCCTTGGTCATGCCGTAGACATGGTTGTCCATGACCACGTAGCTCAGATCGACGTTGCGCCGGCAGGCATGCAGAAAGTGATTGCCGCCGATGGAGTAGCCGTCACCGTCGCCGCTCGCGACGACCACCGTGAGGTCGGGGCGCGCGAGTTTGAGCCCGGCCGCCGCTGCGAGCGAGCGCCCGTGCACGCCGTGAAACCCATAGCAGGTCGTATAGGCGGGAATGCGTGACGAGCAGCCGATTCCCGATACGACGGCAACGTCCTGCGGCAGCAACTGGAGTTTGGCGAAGGCCTTGGTGAACGAGGACAGCACCGAATAGTCGCCGCAGCCCGGGCACCATATCGGCTTGTAGTCTGATTTGAATGCCTGCGCCGTGAGCGGCGCGGCAGCGCTGGGCGAACTCATGAGCGGCTCCATTCGGTGATTTGCTGGTGGATTTCATCGGGACGCATGGGCAGCGGCCCGGGGTGGCGGAAACTCCTGGTCGTACCCGGCAGGTCGTACTCGGCGCGCAGGTAGCGGTACAGCTGCCCGGTGTGATTCTGCTCCACGACGAGCACGCGTTTCGCGCCGGCGAGCGCTTTGGCCATGTGTTCGGGCCGCGACGGGGCGAGCAGGCGCAGGGACACCAGCCGCCCCTTGACCCCTTCGGCCGCCGCGCGTGCCAGCGCTTCGCGCGCCGCGCCGGTGCAGGAACCGAAAGTGACAAGGGCGAGTTCGCCCTCGCCTTCGATGTCAGCCCAGCGCGCGCCGTAATCGAATTGCGCCAGTTTCCTCGCACGCTTGTCCAGTTGGCGTATGTGGTCACCCGACTGGCTGGAAGGCAGGCCGCGTTCATTGTGCTCCAGTCCGTCGGCGGTGTAAGCCGTGCCCGGATTGCCCGGTATCGCCATCGGCGAAATGCCGGATTCAGTGATGGCGTAACGCTGGTAGCCGCTCTCTCCCGATGCCGGCTTCAGGCGCTTGGTAAGCAGGCCGATATCGGCAGGCGGGTCCACCACCGCGCGCGTCTGTCCGAAGTACTGGTCGGACAGTACGATCGCCGGGGATTGCATCGCCTCGGCGAGGTACACCGCCCACTGCGTCGCCGACACGCAATCGGCGATGGAATTCGGCGCGACCACAATACGCGGCGCATCGCCGTGCAGGCCGTTCACCGCGATACTGACATCGCTTTGTTCGCTTTTTGCCGGAATACCGGTCGAAGGTCCGCCGCGCATGACGTCGATCACCACGATCGGGATTTCTGCGGCGACTGCCAGACCGATGGCTTCCGTCATGAGCGACAAGCCCGGCCCGGCGGTGGCCGTCACCGAAGGTACGCCACCGTAGGAGGAACCGACGATCATGTTGACCGACGCGAGTTCGTCCTCGGCCTGCACCAGAGCGCCGCCGATCTTGGGTAGCGCCGGCGCCAGCCATTCGAGCACTTCGGTCGCCGGCGTAATCGGATACGCAGCGCAAAAACGCACGCCGCCACGCACCGCGCCATAGCCCGCCGCCTGATTGCCGGTGATCAGCCAGCGCGCTTCGCGTCCGGTCGCGGCGAGTTTGCCGGACAGCCGCGGCACCGCGGGCACGCTTTCGGCGAACGCGTAACCCGCTTCCGCTGCAGCAATATTGGCGGCCATTTTCTCGCCACCGCCCTTTTTGAGCGATTTCTGCAGCACCGCCTTGATCGAGTCTGCGGGCAGCCCTGCCAACCCGGCTGCGACCCCAAGCGCGATCATATTGGGCCAGCTGCCCGGCAAGGCTTTGGCCATTTGCTTGAACGGCAGAGGCGCGTAGTGTGCACCGCGCTTGACGAAGACTTCCGGCGGTTCACTCTGGTCCGGATCGCCTATCATCACGCTCGTCGCATCCAGAGGAATTTCATCGGCGAAACGATGGATATTCTGCCAGTCGATCCCGATCAGCACGTCGAAACGGTCATCCAGGCATTCGACCGGCGCTTTCGAAAAGCGCATCAGTGCCGCTGCTTCGCCGCCACGTATCTGCGGTCCGCTGGAGCGCACCATCAGCCCGTACCAGCCGGCCTGTGCCGCAACTTCAAGCAGCAGCGTCCCCGCGGTCATCACACCGGCGCCGCCGCTGCCGGTAATCGCGATGGAAATGCTGTCCTTGGTTTTCTCTTTGTGTTTCGACACGGTCTTACCTCCGTCTTGCCGGGCTTCGGGGCGCTGTTTGGGATCTTGCCTGATCCATCGCATATTGCGCTTGACTTCTAAATACGCATTCTAGTACCATAATACTGAAATAGCGCCAAAAAAGTCAAGCCAAACTTTATTTACCAGTACAAACTGCAACCGCGGCACTCTCGATTGGAGCAACAAACATGAGCACAAGCGCACACCGCTGGATGATGACGGCGCCCAAGGTCGCCATGGTGCATTCGGCGTTCGATCCGTTCCCGCCGCAGCCTGCCGAGGTAATCGTGGAGGTCGCCGGCTGCGGTGTCTGCCACACCGATCTGGGCTATTTCTACGACGGCGTGCGCACCAACCATCCTCTGCCCCTTACCCTCGGCCACGAGATCAGCGGCCGGGTCGTCGCCGCCGGCAGCGGCGCCGAAAACTGGCTGGGTAAATCAGTGATCATCCCGGCCGTGATCCCCTGCGGCGAGTGCGATTTGTGCAAACGCGGCCGCGCCGCCATCTGCCGTGCGCAGAAAATGCCCGGCAACGACATCCAGGGCGGCTTCGCCAGCCATATCGCCGTTCCCGCGCGCGGCCTCTGCCCGGTCGACGAGCCGCGCCTCGCCGCCGCCGGCCTGAACCTGTCTGAAGTGTCGGTCGTGGCTGACGCAGTCACCACGCCCTACCAAGCGGTGCATCGTGCCGGCGTCACCCCGGGCAGCCTCGCCATTGTCATCGGCGTCGGCGGTGTCGGCGGCTATTGCGTGCAGATGGCAAACGCCTTCGGCGCAAAAGTTGTCGCCATCGACGTCGATCCGGCCAAGCTAGCAGCGATCTCGGGACACGGTGCCGCACTCACGCTCAACCCGAAGGAACTTGACCAGAAGGCCCTCAAGGGCGCGATTTCCAAGTTCGCCAAGGACAACGGCCTGCGCGCAACCGAGTGGTTCATATTCGAATGCTCGGGCAGCGCCGCCGGACAACTCAGCGCCTACGGCCTGCTGGTGCACGGCGCCACGCTCTGTGTCGTCGGCTTCACCATGGACAAGGTCGAGCTGCGCCTGTCCAATCTGATGGCCTTCGATGCGCGCGCCATCGGCAACTGGGGCTGCACGCCCGAGCACTATCCGGCCGCGCTGGAACTGGTGCTGGCAGGCAAAGTCAAGGTGAAGCCCTTCGTCGAAGCGCATCCGCTGGCCGACATCAACCGCATATTCGAGGCGACGCACCATCATGAGATCAAGCGCCGCGCCGTACTGGTTCCGAAACCCTAGAGGAGATTCAAACATGGATGCCACCCCAACCCGGGAATTCAAGAATCACGAGCTCGACGAGGATTTTTCGCGCCCCGGCGTGCGCTATGAAAAGCGCCCGGCCAGGACGCCCGACGGCAAGGAAGTGCCAGGCCTGTATAACGCCTGGATCTGGCTGGACAACCCCGCACAGTTCAACTCCTACACCACCGATATGGTGAAAGGCGTGATTCTCGCGTTTCGCGCCGCCTCGAATGCGCGCGACGTCAGCTGCGTGGTGTTCACCGGCGCCGGCGACAAGGCGTTCTGCACCGGCGGCAACACCAAGGAATATGCGGAGTATTACGCCGGCCACCCGCAGGAATACCGCATGTACATGCGCCTGTTCAACGACATGGTGTCGGCGATCCTCGCCTGCGACAAGCCCGTGATCTGCCGCGTCAACGGCATGCGCGTCGGCGGCGGCCAGGAGATCGGCATGGCCTGCGACTTTACCGTGGCGCAGGACCTGGCGCGCTTCGGCCAGGCCGGACCCAAGCACGGCTCGGCTCCGATCGGCGGTGCCACCGACTTTCTTCCGCTGATGATAGGCGCGGAACGCGCCATGGCGGCCTGCGTGCTATGCGAACCGTTCTCGGCGCACAAGGCCTATCAAATGGGCATGATCACCGACGTGGTACCGGCGCTGAAGGTGGACGGAAAGTTTGTCGCCAATCCGCTGGTGGAAACCAAGCAGATGACCGATGAATTCGGCAGGCTGGTATTCGGCGAATTCAAGACCGGCGACGCGGCGAAGCAGGCCAAGGCAGTGATGGCCGCTGGCCGCGTGGATCTGTCGCTGCTCGATGCCAAGGTCGAGGAACTGTGCGCCAAAATGCTGCTCACCTTCCCCGACTGCACCACCAAGACCATCGAGGAATTGCGCAAGCCCAAGCTCATCGCCTGGAACGCGAACAAGGAAAACTCGCGCGCCTGGCTGGCGCTTAACATGATGACCGAAGCGCGCGCCGGCTTCGTCGCCTTCAACGAAGGTTCGAAAGACGACCGCGAGATCGACTTCATCGGACTGCGCCAGCGGCTTGCGCGCGGCGAAGGCTGGGGCACCGAACTGCACGAGGCGATTCAGCCCAAGAAAAAGGCCTGAGGCCGTGGCTATCGAAGCGCCGCTGAAAGTCTGGACCGAACGCGACGCGGCGCTGTTGCGCCTGCGCCTCGCGCGCCCGAAGGCGAACATCATCGATGCGGCGATGATCGCGGCGCTGCAGGCCGCGTTCGATGCGCACCGCAGCGACGTCGGCATCCGGGCGGTATTGCTCGACGCGGAAGGGCCGCATTTCTCCTTCGGCGCGAGCGTCGAGGAACATCTGGCGGAACGCTGTGCGGCAATGCTGGCGGGCCTGCACGCGCTGCTCATTTCCATGCTCGAATGGCCGGTGCCGGTCCTGGTTGCGGTAAAGGGCCAGTGCCTGGGCGGGGGACTGGAACTCGCCATGGGCGGCAGCCTCATGTTTGCCGCCAGCGATGCAAAACTGGGCCAGCCCGAGATCCAGCTCGGCGTGTTCGCGCCGGCGGCATCCTGCCTGCTGCCACCGCGCATCGGCCAGGCGGCTGCAGAAGACCTGCTGTTCTCCGGCCGCGCTGTCGGCGCCGACGAAGCGCTGCGACTGGGCCTGGTGACATCCGTTACGCCCGACCCGGACGCAGCGGCGCTGGCCTACTTTGATCAGTACCTCGCGGGCAAGAGCGCAAGTTCGCTGGCCTGCGCGCTAGCCGCAGCCCGCGGCGGCTACCTACTGCGCGTGCGCCGGCGCATAGCGGAAGTCGAACGGCTCTACCTCGAGCGCCTGATGCAAACCCGCGACGCGAACGAAGGCCTCGCCGCGTTCATCGCCAAGCGTCCGCCAAAATGGGAGCACCGATAATGGGAGCACCGATGAGCCAAAGCGTGCAACAAATCGTCGAGCGCTGCCAGGCGCTGTTCGACGACCTGCATTTCAATTCGGTGAAGCGGTGGAAGACGGCCGTACCCGGGCGCAAGGCGATCGGCTTCATGCCGATCTACGTGCCGCGTGAAATCATCCACGCGGCAGGCATGCTTCCGGTGGGTATCATGGGCGGCGGCGACCAGCTCGAGGTGATCCAGGGCGACGCCTACTACCAGAGCTATATCTGCCGCATTCCGCGCTCGACGCTGGAACTGG
Organism: Burkholderiales bacterium; assembly: GCA_919902965.1. GTDB lineage: Bacteria > Pseudomonadota > Gammaproteobacteria > Burkholderiales > SG8-39 > 2-12-FULL-64-23. The sequence continues at coordinate 1,337 of CAKKSJ010000496.1, read as the reverse complement.
GGCTCACCGGGCGCCTGGATTGCCTGGACGGGATGCTGTTCCCTTCGATCTGCGACGTGATCCGCAACCTCTCCGGTATGTGGCAGATTCTGTTCAAGGACAAGTACGTCAGATATTTCGACGTGCCGCAAAATTACCAGGACAGCGTAGGCGGCAATTACTACATCCACGAAATGCAGGTACTGCGCGATGACCTCGGCAGGATCGCCGGCAAGCCCGTCAGCGACGACGCGCTGCGCGCATCAATCAGGATATACAACGAAAACCGGCGCGCCATCCAGGCGTTGTACAAATATCGCTCGGCCAAGCCCTGGCAGGCGCCTACCGCGGAGGTCTACCTGGTGCTGCGCGCGGGCATGCTGCTGCCGGTGGAGGAGCACACGCTGCTGGTGCGCGAGTACATCGCCGCAACCGACGCCGTGGCGCGGCCGCTGCGCGACAATGCGCGCATCGTCCTGACCGGCGCCTTCTGCGAGCAGCCGCCCTTGAGCCTGATCAAGTCGATCGAAATGGCCGGTTGCTACATCGTCGACGACGACTTCATGCTGGTCATGCGCATGCTGTTCGACGACGTGGTGGAGACGGGCGACCCGCTGGAAGAGTTGTCCAAGTCCTTCCTCCACCGCTCGATTCAGACCTCGTCCAAGTACGACGAATTCAAGAAAGACAAAGGCAAGTACCTGCTCGATTCGACCAAGCTGAACGCCGGCGAAGGCGTGATTTTCGCCGCACCCTCTTTCTGCGACCCGGCGCTGCTGGAGCGGCCGATGCTGCAGTCGGTGCTGACCGAGCACAAGATTCCCTACACGGCGTTCAAGTATGCCGAGAACACCGGCCAGATGGCACCGATCCGCGAGCAAGCCGGAACCTTTGCCGATTCGATAAAATTGTGGAGCGCCGCATGAGCACACCTGTCAAAACGACAGCTGCGCAAGCCTCGAGGAAGCCGGTCCCGGTCGCGCAGAAAGAGGATGCGATGCTGTTGCAGAAGGAAATGATCAACCGCAACTATCTCGAACTCGCCACCGCGCGTCAAAACGGCAAGAAGGTCGCAGCCACCTTCGTGCCGGGCAACCTGAACGAACTGGTGATGTGTTTCGATTTCGCGCGCAGCCTGCCGGAAACCAACGCGCTGCAAAACGGCATGCGCAAAAAATCCGGCAAAATGATCATGGATGCCGAGCGCGACGGCCATTCCGAGGACGTGTGCACCTACGTCAAGGCCGACCTGGGCATGATGCTGGGCGGCGAGGTCGGCCCCACCGGCGAGCCCCTCCCCACGCCCGACCTGCTGCTCCTGTCCTACACCGGCTGCTTCACTTTCATGAAGTGGTTCG
>CAKKSJ010000495.1 GCA_919902965.1 Burkholderiales bacterium | reverse complement strand
TATAGACTTCATTAAATTTAGCACCTAATCCGTTCAATTAGCAAGTTTTTATGTCCCGCCTAGCTATCCTGCGCTACCCCGACCCCCGCTTGCACAAGCTGGCTGCGCCCGTCGCCGAGGTAAACGACAGCATCCGCAGCCTGGTCGCCGACATGGCCGAGACCATGTATGCCGCACCGGGCGTGGGTCTGGCGGCCACCCAGGTGGATGTGCACAAACAGGTAATCGTCATCGACGCATCGGATACCCGGGACAAGCTGCTGGCGCTGATCAATCCCGAGATCGTTGCCGCCATGGGGGAGGCCGATTGCGAGGAAGGCTGCCTGTCAGTGCCCGGCGTCTACGAGAAGATCGCGCGCGCCGAGCATATCGTCGTGCGCGCGCTGGGGCTCGACGGCCAGAGTTTCTCCATGGAAGCGGAGGGGCTGCTTGCCGTATGCATACAGCACGAGATGGACCACCTGAAAGGCCGGGTTTTTGTCGAGTATCTGTCGCGCCTGAAGCAAACCCGCATCCGCGCCAAAATGCAAAAGCAACAGCGGCAGAGCGCCTGATCTACCCCTCCACGGATGCGCCTCATATTCGCCGGCACTCCCGAGTTCGCCGCGCGCGCCCTGGCTGCGCTGCACGGCGCGGGACATGAAATCGCGCTGGTACTGGCTCAACCCGACAGGCCGGCCGGACGCGGGCTAAAACTTGCGCCCGGCGCGGTAAAGGCACTGGCGCGCGAGCGCGGCCTGGAATTATTTCAAGCCGCTGGTTTGAAAGACGCCGAGGCCCAGCAGCGCCTGCGCGCCACACGCGCGGACCTCATGGTGGTCGCGGCATACGGCCTGATACTGCCCGAGCCGGTGCTGGCCATCACCCGACTTGGCGCGATCAACATCCATGCGTCGCTGCTGCCGCGCTGGCGCGGCGCGGCGCCCATCCAGCGCGCCATCCTGGCCGGCGACATAACTACCGGAATCTCGATTATGCAAATGGACCGGGGCCTGGATACCGGCCCGATACTCGCCACCGCGTCCCTCGCCATCGAGGCAAACGACACCAGCGCCAGCCTGCATGCCAGGCTGGCTGAACTTGGCGCGCGACTGGTTGTGGACACGCTGGCCCGGCTCGAACTCGGCCGTCTGCATGCCGAACCCCAGGCGGATGCCGGTGCGATTTACGCCGCAAAAATTGCCAAGGCGGAAGCCGAAATCGACTGGCGCGAGCCCGCGCTGGTGATCGAACGCAAGGTGCGCGCCTTCGATCCGCTGCCCGGCGCCTACACCATGCTAAGAGGCGCCGGTCTGAAAATCTGGCGCGCCCGTTTGAGCCCCGCCGAGGGCGCCCCCGGCATGATACTGGAAGCGGGCCCAAAGGGCATAGTCGTGGCCTGCGGTGCCGGGTCGCTGCGCGTGCTGGAACTGCAGCGCGCAGGCGGCAAACGGATGCCGGCGGCGCAGTTTCTCGCCGGATTTCCGCTTGCCGCGGGCGAGCGACTTGAATCTTTTCCGAAAAGCACCATCTAAGGTGCTCGATAGCAACCCTTACGAGGAAAATCGGAATGTTCGGAAACTGGCTCAAGACCACTATCCTGATGGCTGGCATCGTGGCGCTGTTTGGCGTCGTCGGTGCCGCAATCGGCGGCGCAAACGGCATGCTGCTTGCGCTTGCGCTCGGAGGGGTGATGAACATCTTCGCCTACTGGTTCTCGGACAAGATAGTGCTGCGCATGTACAAGGCGCAGGAAGTCGACGCGGCGAGCGCGCCGCAGTTCTACCGTCTGGTGGAGGAATTGTCGCAGCGCGCCGGGCTGCCGATGCCGCGCGTCTACCTGATCGACGAAGCCCAGCCCAATGCTTTTGCGACCGGGCGCAACCCCGAGCACGCGGCGGTAGCGGCTACGACGGGCATCCTGCAACTGCTCTCGGCACGCGAGTTGCGCGGCGTGATGGCGCACGAGTTGGCGCATGTGAAACACCGCGACATCCTGACCTCCACCATCGCCGCTACCGTGGCCGGCGCGATTTCCGCCCTCGCCCAGTTCGGTTTTCTGTTCGGCGGGCGCGGCGGCAATGGTGAGCGCGCCAACCCCCTGGTGGGATTGATCCTGATGATCCTGGCGCCGATCGCGGCAATGCTGATCCAGATGGCGATTTCGCGCGCACGCGAATTCGAGGCCGACCGCGGTGGCGCCGAAATCTCCGGAGACCCCAACGCACTCGCCGATGCCCTGGCGAAAATGGAGTATTACGCCAAAGGCATCCCGTTGACAGCAGCCGAGGAACATCCGACGACGGCCCAGATGATGATCATCAACCCGCTTTCCGGGGGCGGCCTGCAGAATCTGTTCAGCACGCACCCGGCGACCGAAATGCGCATTGCCCGCTTGCGGGCGATGGCGTAGTTGCCTGAGCCCGCTTGCGGGCGATGGTGTGATTGCCTGGGCCCGCTGGCGCGCAATGGCGTGATTGCCGTCGCCCGCCTGCGGGCGACGACCGAAGCCGGGTACTCTCGGCCCCCGTCCCGGTGTAGGATGCGGGGTTCGTCCATCACCGTCAGGCATTGCAGCCAAAAAGCTGGCAATGCCGCATGTTCCCTTGTCCAGATCCGCTAACTTGGAGCTAGCGCTTTACGCCGCGGGCGATGCCGTCGCACAGGTACGCGCCGGCCGCAGCCTGACGGACGCACTCGCCGGCCTGGAACCCGCCGCCGGCCTGCGCGCCGCAGTACAGGATCTCGCCTACGGGACACTGCGCAACCTCGGCCTGCTCGATGCGCTACTGGCCGAACTGCTGCGCAAGCCCGTCAAGCCGGCTTTGCATGCCCTGTTGGTTTGCGCGCTTTACCAGCTGCGCGCGCGGCCGCGCACCGCCCATACCACCGTGGACCAGACGGTGCGCGCAGTGTCGCGCCTCGAACCTGCGGCCAAGGGCCTTGCCAACGCGGTGCTGCGCAATTATCTGCGCGAGGCGGACGCGCTGCTTGCGCGTTGCAACTCCGACGCCGCGCATTACTCCTACCAGCAGTGGTGGATAGACCGTTTGCGCGATGCATGGCCGCAGCGCTGGGAGTCGGTGCTGAATGCAGGCAATCTTCACCCGCCGATGAGCTTGCGCGTCAATCGGCGTCGCCTCACTGCCGCGCAGTACCTGGCCAGGCTGGGTGAACTGGGCATCGCGGGCGAGTCCATAGGGACGCAGGCGGTTTTACTCGAGCGCCCCTTGCCGATAGAGTCGGTCCCGGGTTTCGGTGCAGGCGAAGTATCGGTGCAGGACGCCGGCGCGCAGCTCGCCGCGCCGTTTCTTGATATTCGGCCGGGAATGCGGGTGCTCGATGCCTGCGCCGCTCCGGGGGGCAAGGCGGGTCACATTCTGGAGCTTGCCGATTGCGCGCTGACGGCGTTGGACAGTGACCCGGTGCGCATAGCCCGCATTCGCGACAACCTGACGCGCCTCGGCTTCGACGCACGCGTTGTCTGCGGCGACTGCCTGTCGCCTGCGGCCTGGTCGGACGGCGGGCAGTTCGAGCGCATATTGCTCGACGCCCCCTGTACCGCATCCGGCGTGGTTAAGCGCCACCCCGACATCAAATGGCTGCGTCGCGAAAGCGACATCGCCCGGCTGGCCTCCACTCAGGGCAGGATGCTGGATGCGCTGTGGCAACAGTTGGCGCCGGGTGGTAAATTGCTGTATGCAACGTGCTCGGTGTTCCCGCAGGAAAACGCGCAGACTATCGCGTCCTTCCTTGCGCGCAACCGCACAGCCCGCCAGCTGCCGCTGGCGGGGCTCGACGCGGGACAATTGCTCCCCGACGCGCGGCATGACGGCTTTTTCTATGCGCTGCTGGAAAAACAATAAGTGGCCAGTCTAGAAATTCCGCAGTGTTCCCCGCATCAGACAAGCCGGACAGGAACACCCCGTGATATCACAATGAGCGCTCGAATATGAGCTCGCGGCTGTTTGTGTCGCTGCTGCTGGCGCTGGTGCTCGGCTGGTCGGCGCAGGCGCGCGCCGAAAACATCAAGATCACCCATATTTCACTGGAAGCCAGCGACGAGGGCTATGCGCTCGACGCGGACTTTGAAATCGAGCTGAACGAGCGGCTGGAGGACGCGATCAACAAAGGCGTGCCGCTCTACTTCGAGGTCGAATTCGAACTCACGCGCAGCCGCTGGTACTGGTTCGATGAGCGACCGGTCAGCCGGCAACTGATGCTGCGCCTGTCTTACCACGCGCTCACCCGCCAATACCGCATCTCGCGCGGCGCTTTGCACCAGAGCGTTTCCAGTCTGTCCGAAGCGCTGCGCGTGCTGTCGCGGGTGCGTTCCTGGCAGGTGCTGGAACGCGCGCAAGTGGGCGCCGGCACCGACTACCAGGCGGCATTGCGCATGCGGCTGGATGTGACGCAGCTGCCCAAGCCGTTTCAGGTGAACGCGCTCACCAGCCGCGAGTGGAACCTCGCTTCGGAATGGCAGCGCTGGCCGCTACAGGTGATTGCGCCGGTATCCGAGAAAGCGCCGCAATGAAATACGCGCTCCTCTTCAGCGTGCTGCTGGGCGTGATCCTGTTGTTCCTGCTGGCGGCCGCCAGCGGCAATACCGCGCTTTTCTCCCACCACTACGCCCTGCTGCTGGGTCTGAACGCAGCGCTCGCCCTGGTGGTGCTGACGCTCGTCGGCTATCAGTTGTGGGTGCTGACGGCCAAGCTGCGGGCGCGCGTGTTCGGATCGCGTCTGACGCTGCGCTTCCTGCTGATGTTTCTGCCCATGGTGATCGTCCCGGGCGGGCTGGTCTACGTGGTGTCGCTGCAATTCATGGCGAAAAGCATCGAATCCTGGTTCGACGTGCGCGTGGACAACGCGCTTGAAGGCGGCCTCAATCTCGGCCGCACCGCGCTCGATCTGCTGCTCACCGAGCTCAGCGGCAAAGCGCGCCGCATGGCGCTCGAACTCTCCGACAAAACACCGGCCCAGCAAGTGGTGCTGCTGGACCGCTTGCGCGAACAGGCGGGGGTCGACGACGCCCTGCTTCTGTCCTCCGGCGGAAATGTGATCGCCAGCGCGCGCAAGGGCGTGGGCAAGCTGCTGCCCGATCTGCCCACTTCCCTGATCCAGCGCCAGGCACGCCAAAACCGCGGTTACTCCGCGCTCGAGGGCGGGCCCGACAAGGACCTGGGCCTGCGCGTACTGGTGCCGGTCGCGGCGCTCAGCATCGCCGAGGACGAGCGGCTGCTGCAGCTCCTGCAGCAGGTTCCGCCGACGCTCGCGCGCGACGCGGAAGCGGTGCAGAACGTATATCGCGACTACAAGGAGCTGTCACTGTCACGCCAGGGCTTGAAGGAAATCTATATCCTCACGCTGACACTGACGCTGCTGCTGACCCTGTTCTCGGCAACGGCACTGGCCTTTCTGCTCTCGGCGCGCTTGTCGGAGCCTCTCGCGCTGCTCGCCGCGGGAACCCAGGCGGTGGCGCGCGGCGACTACAGCCGACGTGCACAGGTCACCAGCAGCGATGAACTGGGCATTCTCACACAATCCTTCAACAGCATGACGGAGCAGCTGGACGATGCGCGCAGCGCTGCCGAGTCGCACCGCGCCGAACTGGAGACCGCCAAGGCCTATCTGGAAAACATCCTTGCCAATCTGTCCGCCGGCGTGCTGGTATTTGACGAGGGGCTGCGTCTGGGTACCGTCAATCACGGAGCGAGCGCGATTCTGCAGGAAACATTCGACGGATTGAAGGGGCAGGCACTTGCCGATTGGCCCCGCCTGCAACCGCTGGCGCGCGCCGTCGTCGATGGGTTCAGACAACACGACGCGGACACCTGGCAACAACAACTGGAGCTGGCCGAGCGCATGTTGCTGGTGCGCGGCTCAGTCTTGCCGCGCGCGAGCGGTGGCGGCTATGTGGTCGTGTTCGACGACGTCACCCAACTGGTACAGGCGCAGCGTGCCACCGCCTGGGCCGAGGTGGCGCGGCGCCTGGCGCATGAGATCAAGAACCCGCTCACGCCGATTCAGCTCTCTGCCGAACGCCTGCAGGCGAAGCTGGCGAGCAAGCTCGCGCCCGAGGACACTGCTACGCTCAACCGCGCCACCGCAACCATCATCAATCAGGTCGCCGCGATGAAGGGAATGGTGGACGATTTCGGCGAGTATGCGCGCACGCCCGCGCCCAAGCTGCTGGCGCTGGATTTGAACGAGCTCGTCCGCGAGGTGCTGGGCTTGTACGAACATACCGGCGCGCTGGTGCACGCCGAGTTGCAGGCGGGGCTGCCGCAGGTGACAGGCGATGCCACGCAGCTGCGCCAGGTGATACACAATCTGCTGCAGAATGCGCAAGACGCGCTGGCCGGAAACGATGGCCCGCGCATCGTGGTCGAAACAGAGCGCTCCGGCAACCGGGCGTACCTCAGAATCAGCGATAACGGCTGCGGTTTTCCCGAGGCCATCATGGCGCGCGTATTCGAACCCTACGTGACCACCAAGCCCAGAGGCACCGGACTGGGTCTGGCGATCGTGAAAAAAATCGTCGACGAACACAATGGCGCAGTGCGCGTGGAAAACCTTCCCGGTCATGGCGCCAGGGTCAGCATTTCGCTGCCGCTGCAACTGGAATCTACGGGGTCAAGCTGATGTCACAAATCCTGGTCGTCGATGATGAAATCGGCATCCGCGAGCTGCTGTCGGAAATCCTCGCCGACGAAGGCCACAGCGTGCAACTGGCTGAAAACGCCGCAGGCGCGCGCGCGCTGCGCGGGGCCGGACGCCCCGACTTGGTGTTGCTCGATATATGGATGCCCGATACCGACGGGATTACCTTGCTCAAGGAATGGGCGGCGAATGGCCAGCTCACCATGCCGGTGGTCATGATGTCCGGGCATGGCACCATCGAAACCGCGGTGGAGGCGACGCGCATCGGCGCCATCGATTTTCTGGAAAAGCCGATTGCGTTGCAGAAGCTGCTGGCCACGGTCAAACGGGCGCTGAGAAGCGAAAGCGCTCAGTCGCAGGCCGGGCTCACCCTGCTCAGCCTGGGTCGCTCCGCAATCATGGCCGAACTGCGCAAACGACTGGCGCAAATCGCCACGCTGTCGGTGCCGGTGCTGCTGCGCGGCGAAGCGGGCGTCATGCCGGAGTTGTTCGCACGTTACCTGCACCAGCCCAACACACCCTGGATAGTGGCAGGTACCGCGCTGAACAACGCGCCGCACGAGTTGCTGGCGCAGACAGCCGGCGGACTGATATTCGTCGAGGAGCTGGCAGCGCTGACGCGCTCGCACCAAAAAAACCTGGCCGCTCTGTTGGGCAGACAGGAGAAGGCGAAAACGCGCGTCGTTTGCTTCACCGTCGAGGAACCGGCGCGCCTCGCCGCCGAGCTCGGTTTCGACGCGGCCCTGCTCGCGCGCCTGTCGGAACTGACGCTGATGCTCCCGGCGCTGCGCGAGCATGCCGAGGATATTCCCGATATCGCCGGCATCCTTTTGGCGCAGTTGGTGGAAGCCAGGGTTTGCCCGCCGCGGCATTTTTCCACCGCCGCGCTCAACGCCTTGCGCCAGTTTCACTGGCCGAACAATCTTCAAGACCTGCAGGGCGCGGTAAAAAACCTGGCGCTTACCGCGCTGGAGGAGGAAATCGGCGCTGCCGACGTCGATCGGGTAGCCGCGCAGTTCCATCCACCAGCCGACGCCCAGGCAGGCTTGCCGCTAGAGCTGCCGCTGCGCGAGGCGCGGGAAGCGTTCGAGCGCGCTTACTTCGAGCAATTGCTCGCGCGGGAAGCCGGCTCGATCGCTCGCGTCGCCGAGAAAAGCGGGCTGGAACGCACCCATCTGTACCGCAAGCTCAAGGCACTGGGCATTACGACGGGCAAGAAGGAAGAATGAACGGCCATTTTGGCAGCGCCGGAATCGCCTCCGACTTGGGAGCGATGCGCTGCGCCATCGCTGCAATTTCCAATGCGCCCCCGGCTTGGGCTCTGCCGCGCGGAAAAAAGGCATAATATGCGCCCCATTCGACTTCCATCTTCCGGCTCGGCATGGCGAGGCCGGATTCATTACCGACAAGACTCAGAGGGGCAAGCTTGAAAATCATCATCCTCGGCGCAGGGCAGGTCGGGACCAGCGTGGCCGAAAGCCTGGTTTCCGAAGCCAACGATATCACTGTCGTGGACATCGACGGCGCGCGCCTGCGCCAGTTACAGGACCGCCTGGACTTGCGCACCGTCGGCGGCAGCGCGGCGCATCCTTCGGTCCTGCTAAGCGCCGGCATCGAAGATGCCGACATGCTGATTGCGGTGACGCAAAGCGACGAAACCAATCTGGTCGCCTGCAAGATTGCGGCGTACCTGTACAACGTTCCCACCCGCATTGCGCGCGTGCGCGCCACCGAGTACCTGGCCAACGAGCAACTGTTCGCGCCCGACTGCTTCGCCGTGGACTACGCCATCTGTCCGGAACAACTGATCACCGAATACCTGGTCAAGCTGGTCCAGTTCCCCGAGGCGCTGCAGGTGCTGGAATTCGCCAATGGCCGCGTCAGCCTGGTGGCGGTGCGCGCCTTCGAGGGCGGACCGCTGGTGGGTCACCAGCTGCAAGACATCCGCAAGCACATACCCAATGTCGACGTGCGCGTCGCCGCGATTTTCCGCGGTGACCGCCCGATCGTGCCCGAAGGCACAACGGTGGTCGAGGCCGGTGACGAAGTATTCTGCCTCGCCGCCAGCCAGAATATCCGCAAGGTGATGCAGGAGCTGCGCCGCCAGGACAAGCCGGTGCGCCGGGTCATGATCGCCGGTGGCGGCAACATCGGCCTGAGGCTGGCAAGCGCGCTCGAGAACGACTATACGGTCAAGATCGTCGAGCACAACAAGCGCCGCTGCGAAGAGCTGTCCACGCGGCTCGATAAAGCACTGCTGCTGCAGGGGGACGTCACCGACGAGGCGCTGCTCGAAGCGGAGAACGTCGAGGAGATGGATTTGTTCGTCGCCGTCACCAATGACGACGAGAACAACATCATGAGCTGCCTGCTCGCCAAGCGCATGGGCGCGCGCCGCGTCGTCGCCCTGATCAACCGGCGCTCCTACGTGGATTTGCTGCAATCGGGACAGATCGACATCGCCATTTCCCCGGCGCAGGCGACCATAGGCACGCTACTTGCGCACGTGCGCCGCGGCGATATCACCGAGGTGCACTCGCTGCGCCGCGGCGCGGCCGAAGCGCTGGAAGCAGTAGTGCACGGCGACGCCGCATCCTGCCGCGTGGTGGGGCGACCGATCGAGCAGATCGAATTGCCCAAGGGCACGACCATCGCCGCCCTGGTGCGCGACGACGAGGTACTAATGGCCCACCACGACACCGTGATCCAGTCGGGCGACCACGCCATTGTGTTCGTCACCAACAAGAAGATGGTGCACAAGGTGGAAAAGCTGTTCCAGGTCAGCGCAGGCTTTCTCTGAGTTAGGGCGAACCCGATGGTTCGAATTGCTGCCGTACTCCACGTGCTGAGCGTGGTCATCATGATTTTCGCGCTGTGCCTGGTTTTTCCCCTCGCCTGGTCGTTTTTCCTCGGCGATGCCGCGCAAGCCGCCTACGACGAAGCCATAGTCGTGACAGCTTCCGCCGGCGTGCTGCTGTGGGTGCTGACGCGCAAGAAGAAGCGCGAGCTGCAGCCGCGCGACGGCTTCCTGCTGGTGGCGCTGGTATGGACCATACTGCCGGCCTTCGCCACCCTGCCGCTGCTGCTGTATCTGCCGCAACTGTCCTTCACCGACGCCTACTTCGAGGCCGTTTCCGGGTTCACCACCACCGGCGCGACGGTGCTCTCCGGCCTGGACGCGCTGCCGCCCTCGATCAACATCTGGCGCACCTTTCTCGTCTGGATCGGCGGCATGGGCGTGATCGTGCTGGCGGTGGCCATCCTGCCGCTCCTCGGCGTGGGCGGCAGCCAGATCTACAAGGCGGAGACGCCCGGCCCGATGAAAGACACCAAACTGACGCCGCGCATCGCCGAAACCGCCAAAGGTTTATGGCTGGTGTATTTCATGATCACCGTCGCCTGCGTGATCGCTTACCGGCTCGCCGGCATGAACTGGCTCGATGCCATGATGCATGCGTTCTCCACCATGGGACTGGGCGGCTTCTCCTCCCACGACGCGAGCTTCGCCCACTGGAACTCACCGGCGATAGAAATGGTAGCCATCTATTTCATGCTGCTTGCGGGCATGAACTTCGGCACCCACTTTCTTGCCTGGCAGCGCTGGAGCTTCGGCCCCTATGCACGCGACCCCGAGGCCTGGCTGTACCTGCTCGTGGTGCTCAGCAGCGTGTTCGGCATCGCCTACTTCCTGCTCGCCAACCAGACTTACCCCGGTTTCTGGACGGCGCTGCGTTTTTCCGCCTTCAACGTCGTCTCCATCGCCACCACCACCGGTTATGCCAACACCGATTACAACCTGTGGCCGATATTCGCGCCGGTGTGGATGCTGTTCCTGTGCGGCTTCTGCACCTGCTCCGGCTCGACCGGCGGCGGCATCAAAATGATCCGCGC